>CAIKYI010000347.1 GCA_903831545.1 uncultured Methylobacter sp.
ATGGATTCCCAATACATAATCGGTAAGTCCGTGGTTTCAGGTGCGATGGATTGTACCTGGGTTATAAATTCCTCCAGACTGGCCAAATCGTTCAGGTCTTTTTTAGGGAAAATCTGGATGCGGTAAGAGCCGATCTTACTTAGCCATTTGTCCTTTATATCTGCGGGAATGTCGTTAAGGGAGACGTTACTGGCATTGAAGCTGGCCAATAATTCATTCATCATGTTCGGTAAAGTACCGAGTAGCGATGTTTGGATTTTATCAATGAACATGCGTCTGTTTGGTTGTTGGCGCGTATCAAGTTCAAGCAAAATATCCTGTAGTTCTTTTTTAAAGTTGGTTAGTGCCAACCGTTCGCGAACATCAGTTTTTTGGGGCAGAAGGCTGTCTATGGTTTTTATCAGGCGATTGATGGCGGGCACCGGGTCGGTACCGGTTTTTAGTTCGGGAAAGCTTTGTGTCTGTTCGCCGAGCATGAGGCTCATGTCTTCAATCAAGGCCAGTTTATCGTCCTGACTTTTGGGTTGAAAATCAAACAGACTGATGGTTTTATCAACCGAGGTCAGGGTTAAAAGCTTTTCCGTAATGGCTTTGGCGCTGATTTCATCCTTTGCCAGAACGGTTAACGTTAGCGGAGTGGTTTCTTTGTCTTTCATCAGATTTTTAAACGCGATAACCGATTCGGTATTAGGGTCGCGTAAGTTGATCGGGTTGAAATCTGTTTTTACGCTAAACATCAGTACGATTGAAATGATGGCGATGACAAAAGTTGCCAGCGCAATGGGTTTGGCAAAATGCAGGGGAAAGCTCGCCAGTTTTTCTGAAAGTTTTGCAAGTGCACCCTGGCTTTCTTCGGCCTCGTAGTTTACCGGAGGCGGCAAGATTTTTAACAGTGCGGGTAAGGCAATCAAGGTAATTAAAAGACAGATAAACAGACTGGTGCCCGCTAAAAGCCCAAGCTCGGAGACGCCTTTGTAATCGGTGGGTATAAAAGCATAAAGTCCGATGGAGGTGGTGCCAGCACATAATAATAACGATGGGGCAGTACTTGTTAAAGTGCTGCGTAGCGCCAGGTCTTTATGAATATGATGGGTCAGATTATCGCGATAACGTAAACAAAAATGGATGGCATATTCAACACCCAAACCGATATTGGACACCGCAAAAGCCACTGAAATCAAGTTAAGTTCCATGACTGAAAAAGCCGCGAATGCTCCACAAAACAACATGCCCAAGGCCAGTGTAATTAAGGTGGCAACTGTCAGTAAAACCGAGCGGTAGGCTATCAGTAGAATAAATAACACCAGCACCAGGGAGAAAATGCTTGCGGTGAAAGTGCCTGCGCTCATGCCAGACAATTCATCATCTTCAAGACCGACTTCGCCAGTGATCTGAACCTTGACGGCAGGCAGATTGGGGTCCTGGATTTGCTCAACGGCTTTGCGAATCGAATTAATCGCAGTTTCTGCAGGACGAATTTGTGAGAAATCGAATTTGGGCAAGACGACAATAAAGCCGTTTGCAGAATGTGTTTTCTTGTCGCTTATTAATGATTCCCAGGATAGCAAAGCATTTTCGCCATTCAGGGTTTTATGTAAGGCCATGGCGACTTTGTCTATCAGCGAAGTCAGGTCAATGGGTACAACCTGGGTTTTATCTTTTGAGGTAAGGGCGTCTTCAAAAATTGAAAGAAAACCCGATAAATCAGGCTCCTGAGCAATTCTGCCAATAAAAGGCTGGGCAAGTGACAGGTTTGTCGAGAGGGTCTGAAGTTCGTCAGTCTCAAGATAAAGCAGGCCGTTCTGGCGAAAAAAATCGTTGTCATTGGGGATATAAGCGGAATTGAAATGCTCTTTGTTGGCACTTAACAGACGCAACAACCTTTTGGTAGCTGCTTTGGTGAGTTCTGGCGTATCAGATTCAACCACCAGTAACAGCGAGTGAACATCCTGTGAAAAGGCTTTTTCGTAATTACGGCGATTAATCTGGAAAGGCGCGTCGGGCGCAATTAATTCGGCGGTATCTGTATTAATACTTAAATGGTTTGCAGTGTATTGCAGCGCAAAAAAGCCGGACAGAATAACCAGGGCTATCACCGTAATCGGGTGGCCTAAGGTCCAATCTCCCCAACGGGAAAAAAAAGTATGACTGCTGTTTTTTAATGACATAGCTTGGAGTTAAAGTGTTATTTAATAGTCAGGGTGTTTAAAGTGTTTAATGCGTCACTTCGTGATTCGATCAGGTCACTGCCTTGCAGTTCTATGAACAGGGCAGGAATTTTTGCAGTATTTGCAGCCTGTAGGCCGTCCTTTTGGCCAAGGCACAACAGCGCGGTAGACCAGGCATCGGCAACTGCAGGGTCACTGACAAAAACGGTAGCTGATACCAGATTATGAGCCACCGGTTTTCCGTTGCGGGCATCAAGGATGTGGCTATAACGTTGCCCATGGGCATCGAAATAATGCCGGTAAGTGCCTGAAGTCATCACCGCAAGTGGCACGTCTTTAGGCATGATAATTACTTTTTGCATGGTTCGTTCTTCAGGTAACGGTCTTTCCAGGGCAACGCGCCAGGGTTGCAGGCCAGGTTTGGAACCGTTGGTTTTTAACTCGCCACCTATTTCGACCAGATAATGGCTGATGCCCTTGTGTTCCAAAACCTGGCTTAGTCGTTCGACGCTGTAGCCCTGAGCAATAGACGATAGATCAATTTTTAGATCTGCCTGTTGTTTGCGCAGATGGGTATCATCAACCACTTCAAGTTTTTCCATACCGATTTGTTTGAGTGTGCTGAGAATGGTCGGCTCTTCTGGAATAGTCAGTGCCTCGCCTCTGAAGCCCCATAACTCGAAGATTGGTTTGATGGTCAGGTCATAGCAACCATGGCTGGCTTGATGAACAACCTGCGCTATTTTAACCAGGGACACAATTTCGCTGCCGACTTCCTGACTATCGGTATTCTCGATGCTATTGAAGGTTTCGATGGTCGAGTCTTTACGGTAATTGGAGAGCAGTTTGTCGATGATGTTGAATTCATTTTCGACAGTCGCTTTAATCGCGACTGTATCTACAGGGGTTTCTGACCAGTAACTGATATGGTAAGTAGTACCTTGGGCGGGACCTTCCAGTTTTTGGATGGCAGGTTCCGAGCAGCCGGTAAGGAGCACTAAAAACAGACTGGACAGGGCGGGGCGTTTAAAGTTTGTCATCAAATGGTCTTTTTGATTGAACCCGGCGGTTATGTTTGGCTTTTTCAGGTTAGATAATTTCCAAAAGTTAATGGAACCAAGGTGCAATGGATTTTTTTTTATTTTTAAAGCTAAAAAAAAGGTGCGTGGCAGGGCGACGAAACTATTTTTAAACCGCAGAAAATAAATAAAAACACCGGCATGCCGGGTTTGTTTTTCGCAGGAAATTGCCTGAGTCATCCTTCTCTCACTTTGTTTTATCATTACAATTTATCAATAAAGAACTTCATAAATACGCGGCGCCGCTTAATAAACTTTAGTTCAAAAAGACTGATTGCCGCCCCTTAGCTGCGCAATTGTGCGTAACGTCTTAAACAACTCGCCTTATTATAAGCGGAAAGGCGTTAAAGCTATTTTAAAAAATGGTAATTACAAAGCTACGAGACATTTTTTTTGGATAAAAATTTAAATTGGCGAGCTTTTGTTGATGCCTTTTAATACTTATCAAAAGCACTGCAGACTCTGAATATATGAAAAATTGAATATTTGAAAAGATAAATTCATTCGTCCAATAGCCTATTTATGCATCTGCACATTAGTAAAATAGATTGTAAAATTGTGATTATTCGATAAATTCTATTAAAATCGTGTTCGGTAAGAGACAAGGCGCATTAGAACAAGAAAAAGCCATGTCTTAAGTTGTTATTTATTTCACTATAACTCGGAGTTTCCTGTGGAATTTTCAAACGGATTTTTTATTCAGTTTATTCGGTTAGCGGGACCTTTTTGGGATTCTGAAAACAAGTCTACTATTCGTAGTCTGGCCCTGGCTTTATTCATGTTGACCGTAATACAAATCGGCATTGCCGTTATCATAACAGTGTGGAGTGCCGATCTTTTTAATGCACTTGAACAGCGCTCAATGAGCGGGCTGTTTATGCAGATAGTTGCAATCGTTATGATTTTCCTGGCAAATATAGCTGTTACAACGGCCCATTTTAAGGTTAAGCGGCGTTTGCAACTCGATTGGCGCAGTTGGCTAACCCAACATTTGATTAGTTTATGGATGACTGACGGTCGCCATTATCTGGTCACCCATATTCAGGGAACTCACGATAATCCTGATGGACGTATTGCAGAGGATATTCGTATTGCGACCGAATCGGCTATCGAACTTTGCCATTCTCTAATGTACTGCCTGTTGGTGATTATTAGTTTTTCCAAGATACTTTGGACACTTTCCGGAACTGTTATGCTGGATCTCTGGTTCTTTGAAATTCCCGTATATGGGCATTTGGTCTGGCTGGCTATCATCTATTCAGCGTGCGCATCATCATTGGGTTGGTGGTTAGGTCGCCCCTATACTTTGGCAACTGATGCCCGGCAAACTGTGGAAGCCAACTTCAGGTTTGGTCTTGTAACTGCACGCGAAAACTCCCTGGCGATTGCGCTGGTTCATGGTGAAGCCAATGAACAGACCCGTTTTGTCGCGCTTTTTAATGATATCGTTCATGCCTGGCAACGCCAAACCCATACCTGGTCGCATTTGTTTATGCTGACTTCCGGCTACTCGGTATTGTCAATGGCGTTTCCCATTCTGGTGTCTGCGCCTCGTTATATTTTGGGAAATATCACCTTGGGTGCATTGATGCAATCAGCACAGGCATTTCAGCAAACCGCAGGAGCTCTGTCCTGGCCAGTAGACAACATGGCCAGAGTCGCAGAATGGCGCGCTTCGGTTGAGCGGGTATTGGGATTAGCCAATGGTTTGGATAAGTTAGAGCAGGAAATTATCCGTCATGATCCGCATCGAATTCATCTGAAAAAAACAGAGCGGGATGTATTGGGTATTTCCAATCTGTGCATTATCAGGCTAGACGGCGTGGTGTGTTTATCGGCAATCAATGAAGAAATTAAACCCGGGGAGCATGTGCTGGTTACAGGTAATGCTTTTACCGGTTCCAAATTATTTAAGGCGATAGTTGGTCTCTGGCCTTGGGGAGAAGGAACTATTGAGTTGCCCAAAGACTTTGTATTTTTTATGCCGCCAAGACCTTATCTACCAACAGGTTCTTTACGGGCTGCAATTTGTTATCCGTCAACCCAGATAGCCTATTCCGAGTCTGAGTTGGGTGACACACTTGAATTGGTAGGTTTGGAGGAATTACAGGAGCAACTGGATCGTGAAGATAATTGGGCCACTGCACTTTCGCGCGAACAACAACAGCGTTTGGGTGTGGTCAGATTATTGCTTCAGCAACCCAAGTGGATTTTGCTGCAGGAGGCGATGGATTCTCTTGATTCCTCATGTGAATTGAAAATGCTGCGTTTGATAGCCAAAAAACTGCCTGATGCCGCAATCATGACGATTACCAATGAACCTTTGGCCGAAGCTTTTCATCAGCGTCGAATTCTGCTGCAATAGAGAATAGAGTCGCGCCCTATTAATGACTGACAATATGAAGCATGATTTTGATCATAACGATGTTAAAAAAATACGTGGCGTTAATCTGGGCGGCTGGCTGGTTCTTGAAAAATGGATGACGCCCAGCGTTTTTGAAGGACTGGAAGCGGTTGACGAAACCAGCTTTTGTGTGGAACTGGGCGCAAGAGCCGGGCAAGTCCTTAAACAACACTGGGATACTTTCATTACCCGCGAAGATTTTGTCTGGTTGACCAATGTCGGTATCAATGCAGTTCGCATACCGGTAGGTCACTGGATATTCGGTTCCGATTATCCTTATCACGTCAGTTATGGCCAATATGCTCATCCTTATGTCGAGGGCGGTCTAGCGGTTTTGGATCGCGCTTTTGACTGGGCAGACGAATTGGGTTTGCATGTCGTGCTGGATTTACACGCCGCGCCCGGTTGTCAAAACGGTTTTGATAATGGCGGTATCAAGGATGTTTGTCAGTGGCACACTAAAACCGAATATATTGATTATTCGTTAGGCGTTCTGGAACGTCTTGCCGAACGTTATCACGTTCGACCTGCCTTGCATGGTATCGAAGTACTGAATGAACCACACTGGGATATTGGTACGGATATTCTAAAAAAATATAACACAGCTGCTTATCATCGAATTCGTAAATACTGTAATGCCAAAGCTGTTGCCGTGGTTTTTCATGACGGCTTCCGATCCTTTCGGGAATATACCGGGTTTTTAACTGAACCAGAGTTTAATAATGTGGTGTTGGATATCCATCGCTATCAGTGTTTTATGCGCGAAGACATAGATACGGATATTTATGGTCACCTGCAAAAAGCTATCCTTGAATGGAAACATGAAGCCGATAATATTAACACTGAACTTGGTTGCGCTTATGTTGGCGAATGGAGTTTGGGTCTTGATTTAAGGGTTGTTTCACTGTGGGCGGAAGGGCCGTTTAATCATGCCTTGCAAAAGATGGACGACTTCCAGCTGGATGCTGCCTATCGTGGTTACGCAGCCGCTCAATTGCTTGCTTTTGAAAAATATCCTGGCTGGTTTTTTTGGAGCTATAAGACTGAAACAACGCCAGCCTGGTGTTTTCGGGATTGCGTTGCAAGGGGCTGGCTTCCTGATAACTTTTCTTGAAATGGATTTTGTGCAAGTCCCGGGTTTTTAACTGAATCAGGTTCTAAGTTAGTTGAAGCAAACCCAATAGGGCAATTAAAGACCAAACAATGTTCAGCCAAAATAGGGGGTTGGTTTTATTGTGTCTGGCGTTGATAACCATACATAAAGCACCGGCCAGGTTGGTCAGGTGATATAAAGCGGAATTTATATCAAGCAGTTTTATCGTAACAAAAAAATACGCACTAACGATGAGAATAAAGCCAAGCCAGCCAATTTGTTCAAAATGTTTATCTGTCATTATCAACACCTTGTCAGTTAGATTTTTTCCAAGGAATGAACCGTTCCAAGTGCGGTAAGCAAATTCTCTATAATTGTTTTAAATGCAGCGATGTCGAGGTTTGCATACTATATAAGGGAAACTATAGTCGTTAATTTGATCGTTTTCAGCAATTCTTTTGACTTGAAGTAGCGCGCGAAATATTATGGTTGTTAGACAAATTTAAGAATATATGACTGTCCAAGCGTGGCCAAGTTTTCTAAGATTCGACAGTAGGGCTTGATACTATAAAACAGCTTCACAAATATTGGGTTATTGACGGTTTTGTCGCGCTTACACTGACTGCATAGGGAACATTGGATTATCTGTAAAATTCGGGGTATACAATTATGAAAACGCTTAAAGTTAAAACCAGTTTGATATCAGGTTTTGGTGTCATGCTGTTATTGCTGGCTATTGTTGCCGGCATTAGTGTTAAAAACATGAATGATCTCAATGTGAGTTTGGATGATATTGTTAATGACAAATTCCCCAAAACCGCGTGGACTAATAAAATTGCCGCCAATGTGAATGTCATTGCACGGGCAATGCGCAATGTTCTGCTTATTAAAGACGTCGATAAAATAGCACAAGAACTTAAGCGTATTGATGATGCTCTTAAGAACATCGACGAAAATATGGTGCAACTGGAAAGTAAAATCAAAAGCCCGGAAGGAACGGCTTTGCTTACAAAGGTAAAAGACACTGGCACCACCTATCTGACCGCACAAAAGAAATTTATCCGGCTTGTCAATGAGCATAAGCAAAGTGAAGCAATTGACTATTTGCTGGCCGAACTGCGAACCATGCAAACTGCCTACATGACGGCGATTGACAAGCTGACAGAGTATCAGGTCAGGTTAATGAAAGAGGCGGGAGAAAATGGTAACCATCTGGTTGGCAAAGCTTTGCTTGATATTTTTATTGTTTCCGGTATTTCACTGTTTATTGGTGTGTTTTTAACTTTTTTTCTGATTCGGACCTTGATGAAGCAACTCGGTGGTGAACCTGCTTATGCCGCTGAGGCCGTTATCAAAATGGCCAATGGCGATCTTGGTTTAGATATTTCCTTAATAAAGGGTGATCACGGCAGTTTGCTGTTTGCGCTTAAAAATTTGCGTGACCAACTTAGTGGTGTTGTCTATAAAGTTCGCTGCAATTCGGATGCCTTGGGAAGCGCCTCTCAGGAAGTGAGTGCAACGGCTCAATCCATAAGTCAAAGCGCTACTGAACAGGCATCAGGGGTTGAAGAGACTACGTCTTCAATTGAAGAGTTGACGGCTTCGGTAAAACAAAATGCTGACAATGCTAAAGTCACCAATAATATTGCCACAACGGCGGCACAAGAAGCCGCTAACGGCGGCCTGGCTGTAAAACGCACCGTTGCAGCCATGAAAGAAATTGCCGATAAAATTGGTTTAATTGAAGATATTGCCTATAAAACCAATTTGTTGTCACTCAATGCCGCCATTGAGGCAGCACGAGCCGGTGAACATGGCAGAGGCTTTACTGTTGTTGCTGCCGAAGTAAGAAAGCTGGCGGAAAATAGTCGCGTTATCTCGCAGGAAATTAATAAACTGGCAAAAGACAGTGTCAAAATTGCTGAAGAAGCGGGTAATCTGTTAGAGAAAATGGTGCCAAATATTCAGCAAACCGCAGATTTAGTCGGAGAGATTGCGGCATCTTCAGAAGAACAGGCTCAAGGCATTGGCCAAATTAGCGATGCGGTTGGGCAACTTGATAAAGCGGCACAACAAAATGCGGCGGGCTCAGAGGAACTTGCCGCAACAGCCGAAGAACTTAGCGGTCAGGCACTGCAACTGCAAGAGGTTATGGAATTCTTTAAAGTGGGTAATCGTTAAGCCTGAATAAACATTGCTGAGCCACCGATGAGCTTGATACACAAATGTTTACATCGGTTGATCTGTGGCTAAACAAGGTTTTAAGTAAGTTTGTTGATCTGAAAGTCATGTTTTATGACACTTGATCATTCCTCATTAACCGTTTTAACACATCCCAGGCCGAGCGAAGGTTTGACTCGGGTTTAAGTAACAGCCAGGTAATCAGTATTTCATCAAGGGCCGCAACTATGCATAGTACGGCTGCAATTCGAAATGGCCAGGCTGGGCCGCCCAGAAAAAGTACGTATAAGGAAGAGCCCATCGCAGCCGCCGCGATTTTAACTCCCCAAGTGTGATAGCTGGTAAAACAGCCAAATTTGTAGATACCTGCAGCCGCAGGTAACAGGCAACTCGCAATAATAAAAACCACAAAAATCAGCTCTCTGTTCACAATAGCCGGCCACAGCCACCAGCAGCCTAGCGCTACAGTCAAATAAGTGATTACATCAGCCCAGCTGTCAAGGGTTGCGCCAAACTCGGTAACCTGTCCGGTTAATCGTGCGACCATGCCGTCAACCAAATCACTGAAAAAAGTGACCGCTAAAAGCGCCATAAAAGCAATGGGGTAATTATTCCAGGCTAGCCACAGCAAGATTGGCGCAGCGATGAACCGGAATCCGGTCAGGAGATTTGGCAAGGTTAGTTTGGACGGTTTTTTCATAAGGTAAATGCAGCGGTCAGGGGTGAGTGATCTGACAGTGTGTGCCAAGGCGCTTTGGTCAGCCGTTCACAGGAAAGAAGATTTAAGCCGCGATAATAAATGCGATCCATCTTTAAAAAGGGTAACCAGGATGGAAAGCTTCGCGCATACCGCCCTTGACTGATGTGAAAAACTTCCTCTAGTCCCAGGTGTTCATGAAAAAGACGGTCGGCCTGTCCCAGCCAGTCGTTAAAATCACCGGCTATAATCAGCGGAGCGTCAGGAGGTACATGGCTATCAATACGCGCAGAAAGCTTGTTGAGTTGCAGGCGGCGCTCTTTACCGAGCAAACCCAAATGTATGCACACAATATGTAAATCCTGAGGACTCCCGGGTAATTGAATAAAACCATGCATCAGGCTGCGGCTGGCCCAGGGGAAGGGTGACACATTGATGTTTTCGAGGAGTTGGAACGGATATTTACTCAAGATGGCATTGCCGTGATGACCGGCAGTGTAAACCGCATTCTTGCCGTAAGCGTGGAAAGGCCAGGTGGTTTCAGCGAGAAATTCAAGCGGCGATAAAGCTGGCCAGTCGACTATTTTCTTTTGATGACGAGTATGCTCACCCTGTACTTCCTGCAGGAAAATCAAATCGGCGTCAGCAATTTGTAACGCGTCCCTAATCTGGTGCAGGACAAAGCGTCGGTTGCCGCTGTCGAAACCTTTATGGATGTTATAAGTTAATACCCGTAAACCATTTTTATTCATAGG
>CAIKYI010000348.1 GCA_903831545.1 uncultured Methylobacter sp.
TGACAATTGGCTCGTTAAGTTCGCCCGAACCAAGACGGCGAATACTCGTGTCCAGTTGGCGCATTGATCGCGAAATGACAACCAGCAGTACTGCAACAAATATAAACGAGATGACAAACAGAACCCCGCCCTTGATGAATAATCCTTGCTCCAGGGACTCTGATTGTTGGCGTAATTCGTTAAATTCATGATCAACGTAATTTTCAAATTCTCGTGAAAGATTATAAGACGACTCACGCAGACCTTGGAATGCTTCATCAACCGGCAGTTTAAGATTATTCTCGCTGGCCGAACCAATAATTTGTTGATAAATCAGATTTTCTTTTTCCGATAATTCGTTAACCAATAAGGTGATTTTATTGTCGATATGTAATTTTAGTAATTCGCTTAAAGCCTGCTTAAACGAGGCCCGGGTATTTTCATAGGATTGCTGTTCATAAGGTTGACGAACAGCCGGATCGGATAGCAGAACAAAAAGCCGGGCTTTTCGCTCAATATCGGCAGTCTTTTGCAACACCAAGCGCACTGTCTTGGTTTGTTCAAAGATCTGATAATTGATAGTGCGTCCCAAGGCTGAGGATTCGCTTATGCCAAAAGCAGCGTACATGACCGCAATAAAAAGCGGAATAACCGCAATTACAAAGCCTAGAACAATCAGTGATTTTAAGGATAAAATTTTTTTGAAATTCATCAAGCTGTTAACAGGGTTAAACCGTTGTTTATTATCGATTTAAATATCGATAAGTTCGGCTATTTAATAATATCCGGAACAAAGTTGGGCGTGAGTTATTTCATTTGCTTGCCGTTGAAAACGTATTTCCAGTCATTTATTGGCTATGCATGAGATGTACACGAAATAGTATTAGACCATAGAATAAAGCAAGCGTACATTTGTTCAATTTTCTTGTGACTCTGATTGGTTAATCAATAGTATACACGCAAGTGTCGCGACGCTCACTATCAAGGTATCCTGTTCAGTAATTCGGGTGACGACCTGTTACTGAATTTCTTATACAAGCAGATTAATGAGTATTTGTTCATAAATTTTAGACAAGATATCCAAATCGTCCAAGCCGACATGTTCGTTAAGTTTATGGATGCTTTCATTCAAGGGGCCAAGTTCTATGACTTGTGCGCCGGTTGGAGCGATGAAGCGTCCATCTGAGGTTCCGCCCCCTGTATCATCAAGGGTTTCAAAACCGGTTACGGTTTTGATGGCCGCATGGGCAGCATCGATCAAGGCGCCGGGTTCGGTTAAAAAGGGATTGCCGGACAAGCGCCAGTGTAGGTCATAGCTGAAATCATATTTATTCAGTATGGCACAGGTGCGTTGTTTAATGGTTTGTTCATCCAGTTCAGTACAAAAGCGCAGGTTAAATTGCACGTTTACATTGCCCGGGATGATGTTTTCCGCCCCGGTTCCGGCATAGATATTGGAAACCTGCAAGCTGGTCGGCGGGAAAAACGCGTTACCCTGATCCCAGACTTCTTCCGTCAACTCCTTTAAGGCCGGGGCAAAGCTGTGTATCGGATTGTCAGCCAGTTCGGGATACGCGACATGGCCCTGGATACCGTTGATAGTCAATTGGGCGCATAAAGACCCGCGTCTGCCGACACGAATCACGTCGCCAATTTTTTTAGTGCTGGACGGTTCACCGACCAGACACCAGTCGATTTTCTCGTTGCGCTGTTCCAGTACTTCGACGACTTTAACTACTCCATTGGTAGCGATGCCTTCTTCGTCGCTGGTCATCATTACTGCGATAGAGCCTTTATGATCTGGATGATTAGCGATAAAGCGTTCGACGGCGGTAATAAAACAGGCGATACCGCCTTTCATATCCGCAGCGCCACGTCCATAGAGCTTGCCATCGCGAATAGTCGGTACAAACGGTGGTGAAATCCAGGCTTCCAGGGGGCCAGTAGGTACAACATCGGTGTGACCGAGAAAGGTGAATAAGGGTTTGGCTACACCCCGTTTTAACCAGATGTTTTGAGTGTCTTCAAAGTCCAGTCGCTCTTCTTTGAAGTCGATTTTCGTTAGGCGTGCTGCTAAAACATCCTGGCAACCCGCATCTTTTGGGGTTACCGATTCACGGCTGATAAGGTCTTTAAGAAGTTCCAGTGTGTCGCTCATAATAATTTTCTCGTTCCCACGCGCCGCGTGGGAATGCCATGGTGGACGCGCTGCGTCCCGTGTTTATATGGGTTACGTTTTCGGATGTTACGCGTGATTCGCGGCGCAGCGCGCCTTAACTGCGTTCCCA
>CAIKYI010000349.1 GCA_903831545.1 uncultured Methylobacter sp.
ACTCAGCCCAGGAGGAGGCACCATGAAAATGCATGTATATAAATTAATAAGCAGTAATAATGCCAATTATTAATTTCTAATAATATCAACGTGTTAGTATTTTTTACCTATAATTGAACTGAAAATATGTACCAAAAGCGCGCTTTAATAGGATTTAGTGACCTAAGTTAGTGCGTTTTCCTGATTTTTTTCCAGATCCATGCCCCGAAATATTGAACAACGCTTGAAGACGTCCAATGTTGGCCGTACTTTTTTGTGCTGACAAAATTTTGCAACCAGTTTGGATAGCCCTTTGATGTCGCGGCCCGTCGCTTCCGGGAAGCTATCGACTAATTGATTGATTAACCCGGCATCAACGTCCAGCTCGAATTGAGCGATCATGACTTGCCAAATCTGACGGCGAGCCTCTCGGTCCGGCGGGTAATATTTAATCAGGGCGATGCAGCGGGAAACAATGGCTTCATCAATATCATCGACACGATTAGTCGTTAAAAACAGTAAACCGTTGAAGTATTCAAGTACTCTTAAAAAAACACCCACCACGGCATTCATGGCGATATTGTTATCGCGGCGTTTGATGTAAACATCCGCCTCGTCGATCAGCATGATTGCGCCCCAGCGCTGGGCACGGGTTAAGACATCTTTCAAGGCTTTTTCCATTTCGCCGACATTGAGGCCCAATTGTCCGGAATGTACCCGGTATAAAGGACGTTTGATGATTTCGGAATAAACTTCTGCTGTTAAGGTTTTGCCCACACCGGCAGGGCCTGCGCATAACACCGTGGTGCCACCGGATTTGCCTTCAATAATGTCATCCATCAGGACATCCATTTCGGCGGTTAGAATGTCGATCAAATCAATTTGTTCTTCACGCAAAATCAGTTTATCTTTTAATTCGGGTTGGTAGTTATAAGGCGAAAGATCATTAACATGCACCCATAAATGATGATGAAGTTCCAGATGAAACATCAGCAGGTAGCAATGAACAGGCAGTTCGGTGAATAATCCCTGGGGAATTTCTGTTTGCGATGTTTCAACTTCGTGCTCGATTTTGCCGTCATAGCGGTTGCTTTTGGCAGCTTTACGTAAATATTTGGCAAGAATGTCGCCTTTAGCATCAACCGTTAAGGCGCGTTCGCTAAGGATGCTTTCATCGCACACCAGGCGGGCAGTGCCCCCTTCGGTAGATAAAACCACTACATCTTTACGCGCCCAGTCGGTGTTTCGATGTGAAGCGGTGGGGTCTTCCGCATAAAATCCGGTACCTTTACCGCAAAACTGTGAGCCGGATTGACCGCACCAGTTAAAATATCGTTCGGCGGCATCGTCATAAGTGCTGATAAGTTCAGGTGTTTCTTTAAGAAAACCTTTTTCCATGAAGATTTCGGTGATTGTTTTATTGGCAATGTCCCGGGCACGGATGGTGATGGTTGAGATAGCCACTTTGCCTTTGGCGTTGGCTTTTATTTCAAGTGTGATGCGTCCGGTTTCTTCTTCGCCGGAGGGCGTAAAATCCAGTCGCGTGATTACGTAAGCCATGGGTTTTCCGGCAACATTGCTCTGGAATAACCAGCCGCGAATAGCATTATTGATCAGATAACGCGCGCAAGCCGGTAACAGCATTTCCAGGTCCTGTTCTTCATACCTAACCGTGTCATCGTTCATCGCTTTTTGTAGCGTTGAAAGTTGCGCGGCATGGCCTTGCATTTGCGCCCCGTCTTTTTGGTAAAGATCCTGCAAAAAATCGAGTTCGGTATTGGATAATTGCTTGAACGAAACTTCAGCTTTATTACCAAAACGGAGCTGGTCTTTTAATGCGGACAGTCCGGGGAACTCATTAACCATTGCTTCTACATACTGGCGTTGAATCTGAAGTTTCATAGGTTCCCTATCTTTTGGAGTTGTTAGGACTACATAAAACAATGGAACACGGATGGCGGAATTAGCGGATTAAAAAGTTCAAGACAGGTCAGGTTTTTAAAAATCCGTGTCGCCTGGAGGTTTTGCAACCGTGTGCCATTTTTAGGTGAGTGTAATGGGGATTGTTTTTTGCTGCTTGGCTTACAGGCTCCACGCGGTCATCGTTAAAGATTTCTGATTAACCATGACTGCGCGGAAGCTATTCAAAGTTTAAATTGCACCAACAGACGCATCTTTAACGACCACAAAGGTATTCTCTTCCGCTTCTGCAAAGGTAACCAGCGGTGCTTTGGTTTTGTATGTTTTAGCGGCGGCAAAAGCAATTGCAACCTTATCTTCGGCAGATTGACTTTTTAGCTCGCTTTTTTCTATATAGAGTTCTTCCAGCAACTCATTCCATACCAGACCTTCCTTGAAAGGTAACAGGATGTAAGTTACACCTTCCAGTTCAACTTGCAGTGCTTTACTGATGTTTTCTACATAGAATAGGGCGATGCAGTCTCCAGCAATATCGTCTTTATATTTTTCAACAAAAACTGGTAATAGGGCGAGAGTAGGAAACAGCCCGTTAATGAACTTAATCTTGTCGTTTTCAACGATAATGGCAGAATGAATCAACAAAGCTTCTGGTGGTCTGCGGTCGGTAGTTGAACCGTCACGCAGAGAGCCTTCTTTTAACACAAGATCACCACGATATGCATAAACACCGGCAGTTCCGGTTTGACCATTAACCAGCGTTACGGTTAATAAGCCTTTAGTTTCATAGGTTTCTAATAGCATTGTTGTTTCTCCTGATAATTTGAATGATGTGTAGTGGTTTGCGGTTGTATGTTGGTCTGTTAACACGAATACTGGCTTAAGGTTACAAAGTGGCCGATTCGGCAGTTAATCAAGGGCCAAAGTGACTTTGGTCGGCTCGATCAGTGCAAAAGCTTTACCACCTATTTCAAGCCCGAGTGTCTCTAATGCGATTTTAGAAACAATAGCTCTCACAGAGATATTGGGTGCCATTTCCAGCGTGACTTCCGATAAGGCATTGCAATGGTGTATGGCTTTGACGATGCCCGGCCATTGCCTGCTATTGTTAAATTTCATGGTGCTTTTTTAAAATTGTTAAATGAACAATTTTGATTAAGCATGCTTTATGCCAGATTGGCATGGAGCTTTATTTTTCAATTAAAACAGTTAGATGGGTAGGTGTTATTGATTTGAAAAGCGAACTTGTTTGATGACTAATCTAACAAAACGATAATTTTTTAATTAATTGTAAGAAACCCTACATTTTTTCCAGTAAATCTGGACGATGTATGAAACTGGTAATGCGGCTCTTATGAAGAATGCTTATCCCACAGCCGTTTAAAACTGCTATCCATACGCGATAGCTTTGTGGTGATTTGATTGAGCTGGTTAAATTCCGGACATCGACCTTGCTTGCCGGCGCCATACCATTGCTCCATTAACTGAGTTAGCCTATGTTTTTCGTTATAGTCTTCGGCTATCTGGTTCTTCAACCAGGTCATGCTATTATTTGGCGATAGATCAACAATGCGGTAACGCACGGCATCGTCAAAAATGCGCACCCCGCCGCCTTCCGCAACAGTTTGGTACAGTTTGACCGGATCAATAACTTCAACGCCGGCCAGATAATCAATTGCAAACTCATGCAGTTCGGGTAGCCAGGGTACAGTAGGGCCCATCAGTACGGTGGTCGCGTGTTGGGCAAGTTCGGCAAGGCGCGGGAAAGTTTTATTGGTAATGGAGCTTGCCGTTAAAAATACCCAGTCGGCATCGGGCAATAAAAATTCACAGGCGGGGTCGGGATAGTCGCCTGGCGTGGGTTGCCGCTCAATGATGCTGAGCTCAAGTTGGTCGCTATACCGCTCTATGCCTGGATAGCGCCCGATTACAACGACTTTTTTATCGTGAAGTTGAGGTAAGAAATGTTCAAACACAGCCAGATTTGCACTCTTGGGATCCGGCAACAAGGTTATGCCGGCAGGTAATTCATAGCGGTTTAGACTGCAATTAATCGCAGCCATAGCCACTGTGGCTTTGTAGGGTTCCCAATCAGTAATCCAACTTGCTAATTCGGCCAGGGTTTTGCCGTTTAAAGTGCCTGGCCATGGTAGAGAGCGGGTGGGCAGGCCGGGACTCATCGCCAAGCCCAGATGTTTTGCTTTACACACAGTCCAAACCAATCCTATGTTGAGTTCTGTAACTTGCGTATCGCTGCCGGCATAATCCAGCAACAGTTCATAAATGCGTGACGGATTTTCCATAAGGGCTATTCGGGCATTTCTAATAACTTGGGTTCGGATTTAATGCTTTCAGCATTACCCCAGGCGGATACGCCTTCAACAAACCATTTTGTTTTGCCGGGATGAGGTTTGATCACATCATATTCAGCGTAAAAAGTACCGTCACTGTTAAATTGAAGTTTGCCAATACGTTGGTTTTTAACTTCGTCGTACCACGAACAGTCTAAATTGTTCTGACCCGTATATGGATCTTTGACCAGAGCAAAACGCGCTTCATCGTAATTGGGATAATGTTTGATTTCCACTGAGGCAAAACCCAGTTTATTGATTTCGTCACGCAGTCGCTGGCAAATAGATTTTGCCAGGGCACGGTTATTTGTGACTTGTTTAGTTAATTCCATTATTCAGCCATCCCCGCAGCTAAATCCATAATTACGGACGCACCAGAAAGGTCATCAGGATCCAGTTGTGTGAGATGTGACAAAACAAGCTGTGCTTCCTGGATAAGGCCTTGTCTTAATTTGATAAATGCCAAGGCTTTCAGTGTGTACAAATAAAAAAGGCCGGTCTCATTGTCATATAAATTCCATGGCTGTTGCTTTTGGAGCAAGTGGCGATAATCACTGGGGAAACCACCTTGACGGGCGGCTTCTTCCAGACCTGCATTAACTATTCGTTCGGCATCAAGCAGACGCTTTTTAAGAAAATAAAACTTATACAGTGCAAAATAGCTTTGCAAACACTGATAATCCAAAGCTTGAGCCTGTAAAAATAAGCTCTCGGCCAGACTTGGATTAACCAGGGTTTCAGCCACGGCGGCTTGAAGAAGTTGGTTAACATCAGCGGGTATGGTCGGGCTAAACAGCACCCGCTCTTCAATAAAAGTCAGTCCCATTACCAGACTTCGGCCGGTACCATTAACTGGGTAACCGGTTCGCCACCCAGCAGATGTTGTTCGATAATGGTTTTAACATCTTCTACTTTAAGCTTGCCGTACATAATGCCTTCCGGGTAAACCAGAACGCTGGGCCCCATCATGCAGGGTCCCATGCAGCCAGTGTTGGTTAAGGCTATTTTTTCAAACAGATTGCGATTTTGGATTTCATTCATGAATTCATTCATGACTTCGGCGCAACCGGCGCTGGCACAAGAGCCGCGTGGATGACCTTGTGGACGGTTCTGAGTACAAACAAATACATGTTTATCGGGTCTGGGCATGATTGTTATCCTTAATAAAAAATTATTCAGCTGTTAGCATAATGGATCTTAGATAAGCAGATAAACCAAGATGCTGCGCTATCCTAATATATGCTGCCGACGCAAGGAGGCGCATCGATTTACGATAGGATGCACTTCACTGCGTTCAGCAAATCCTATCGTGCTTATCAAATTAATCTGCATTCCCATATTTTTGAGCTAGGCCGCTTGTTTATGTTGATGGGTAAAGCAGTCTTTGGGACAAACTTTGGAACAGGCTTCACAGCCGATGCAATCCAGACTGTTTTTTAGGCTCATGACCATGCTGTTGTCATCATCGTCCTCAAAATCGCCGTAATCATCATCAAAGTCATCGGGATTAAGCACTTCGGATTTTTCGACCAAATCAAAAACATCGCGTGGACACACTTTAAAACAGCGGCCACAACCAATACAGGTTTGTTGATTAATGTCAGTGACATAACTGGGTGTCCATTCCGTGCCACCAAAGGTAACGCCGGTAATAAATTCAGACATCGTGTTCTCCTTCAGTGAGGTTGTGCAAGGGAGGCCTGCAATTTTTGCTGGGCTTCATCCCAGGCTTTACAGGCGTCATAGGTGGCCTGGGCAATGCCCATAATTTCGCCGTAGGCTTCGGGCAAGCGGTCTTCAATCAGGTCATGCAGTTCCATGGCCTGTTCACTGGCCAGGCGTTTGTTTTTTTTAACGTCTTTTTCCAGCTGTTTTAACTCATCAGACATAATCGCCTCCCTCAGTCTGTGGCTGCGGCATGGTATTTTTCGATTAAGCCCATCGCTTTTTCAATGACCTTATCGCTGGTTTCGCGCAGATCTTCCAGGCTTGAAAAGCCGAAGCGATGCGTGTCGCGCAAGATTTTATCGACCACAACCAGTTTGCCGACCATGATCAATGCGCGGCCAAAGCCTTCATGACTGATATGTACCATTGGTGCAGCCATCAAGCCGGTTTTTTTTTCAATCAGCGTCGCCAGGGAGTTGTAATAAGCTTTCAAACGGGCGATGGTGATTTCATCCGGATCACCAATCACCGGAATGTTTTTCTTGCGCTCTTTGGTTAGCACGATAGGGTCAATGATTTTTGCCGTTGACCAACCATCATAGGTATCGTAAGAGTCAATCGCACGTAATTGTTTAATCATGTCTTTGACGATATCAGAATCCAGATTGATATCGTCTTCTTGTACGACTAATTCGGCTGTGGCCATTTTGTTTCTCCGTTGACTAGCTTGGCTTAGCGCAGCGTAAGTCCATTATTATTTGCTAAAAAATGTTGGTCTGCCGCTGCGCAACCAACATGAGTCGCGGTTAGGCGACTCTAATTATTCCATTCAAGCGCGAAATGCTTTGAAGGTGTTATTTAATGAGTATTACAAAACTAATTAGCCCAGAGTCAGCTCGATATTTTTCCATGGCGCCGGTGCCCGTACCGCTTGCCAGACCGGACTCTCAATGGTCAACGCCAGTTGCCGCACCAGCTCCAGCATGCCCTGATAACCTTCGTAACCGAATTCGCGTTCCTGATTGATGTCCAAAAACGGAACCTTGGCTTTTAACGCGGTGTACATATTACGTCCCCCCGCGATCAAAATATCGGCCTGATAATCATGGACGATTTTCAGTAAAGCTCTGGGACTGCCATCATCGATCATGACCGTATCGTCGCCCATCAATTCACGAATTCTGGCTTTATCTTCTTCGGTGGATTTCTTGGTGCCTGTGGCCACTACTACCATGCCCAAATCTTGCAAAGCAGAAATAACCGACCAGCTTTTAACGCCGCCGGTAAATAACAACACCCGTTTGCCTTTAAGACGTGCTTTCCAGGGTTCCAGTTCAGTCCTGATTCGGGTTTCTTCACGTAAGATCAAGGCCTCGGTTCGCGCAGTTAAATCCTCATCGTCCAGTGCCTTGGCAAAATCCCTTAAGGCCTGACTGGTATCAGTAATTCCGTAATAACTGCCTTCAAACCATGGCGTGCCATATTGTTGTTGTAACTTGCGGGCCACGTTGACCATGGCTTTGGAGCACACCATCATATTGACTTCGGCTTTGTGCA
>CAIKYI010000350.1 GCA_903831545.1 uncultured Methylobacter sp.
TAAACCAATGCGGAGGCTTTTCATCTATATTGGTTTGCTGGTTTTTGTGGGCAAGACTGATGATTTGCCCTGAAGGTTCTTTCATTTGAATGCTTAAATGCCGGGTTTGATTCAATGAATTAAACTTTGGTAACCAGGCGGTTTCATTAAACGGAGTTTGCGAGGCTTGCGAAAAACCGAAGCTGATCAATTGCACTGCCAGGTTGATCGATGAATCGACTTCTTTACTTACCGCGTCGCGCGCCTGCCAGATGGCTATTGAGCTACCCAGTATCAAAATGCACAGGGAGGAGATCAAAATTCGAATATTGATTTGGTAACGCAGACTCATGGGGTTTGAAAACTCAACACTTGCAACATCGGATTGATGATAGGCAAAAACACACTATTATTCATTCGTGCGGAGTTATACGCTATAGGAAAAATTCTTTTTTTTTCTGTAGTGCGGTTTTTTGATTAAAAACAAGTCTGTCTTTGTGGATTAGCGCGAGGATCCCCGTTCCGGTAATTGCCCGGAACGGGAGGCTATATTTCATCTTTTTTCATCGGCCTCTTCGCCAATTTCCCATGCTTCTTTTGATACTTCAATAATCTTACCGTTAGCCGCATTGACTTCGACTTTGGTTTCTACACCTTTATCGTTGACTATGTCTAACTCATAGCTGGCATCGCCATTTTCTTCTATCTCGTATTCTATTTCCTGCGCGGTGCCGGGGTGAGCTTTAAGCGCGATGTCTATGGCTTCTTTTTCCGTGACTTTAGCGTTTTTCTTGAAAGCTTCGTCATTAACGCTGCTGACTTCGCTTTCCATTTCGGTAATTTTGCCGCTTTTGGCATCACACATAAATTCCCATTCAACACCTTTGGAATCCTTGATTTCAAATTCATAGAAGGGTTTGCCTGCCACATTCAGCTTTTCCAGCTTAATGAACTCGCCGGTTTTTTGTTTTTGTAAGGCTGCGATACAGCTGTCCACAGACTGAGCAGCCGCATAACTGGAAGTAGAAGTTACAAGACCAAGAGCTAATGCGTAGATAAGAGTTGTTGTTTTCATAGTTATCTCCTAAAAATGAATGCACACATACAGAATATAACGTTTGTAAATCATGGAAAAGGTTTTCCCATACGATGATAAATCATTATTTTGTGTTCACGTCAAGTTTTGTTGTATCCGCCTCACGCACGCCTTGCCAAAAAGTACCCGGTTGCAGCTGTTCGGACTTGCCTGTCAGGGCCTGTTTGCTTTGTTTATGTAACAATACATAAACTTTACCTGCCGCTTTTTGTTCGGCTTCGCCCCAATGTTCAATATTACCGGCACAATAGTTTTGGCGCAGGTGTTTTTGGGTTGTTTGGTCATCTACCTTGGTTAACGGGATTATTTTTTGCCACGCCGACTCGGAACTGCACAGTGTTTGTCTGGCTTGTTTACCGGCGGCTAAAAATTCCATGACTGCCTGTTTATGCTGATCCGCCCAATTTTGTTTAAATACGTAGCCCAGATTGGCGACAGATTCCGAAATTCCCAAGCCTTGTAAAATACTACGGCCATCAATGAGCGTCCGGTAACCTTCGGCTTCAAGCCTTGCGGCAAAATGCCAATAATTAAGCGCCGCATCAATCCGGCCTTGCTTAAGTTGCTCATTAATCAACGGCGGCGCGCCAAATACTTTTTCCACTGACGCATCAAGATCGATATCCTGTTGTTGTTTAGCCAGGGTTTGCAGCAGTAACCAGTTTTTGTCCAGCTCGCCTCCGGCAATGCCTATGCGCTTGCCTTTAAGATCTTGCAAGGAATGAATCCCGCTATCGCTAGGCACCACCAACGCACCGGAAATATCCGAATAAGGATAAAAGGTAAAATCAGCCCCTTTTTCACGCAAGCCGGATACCCAAATCCAGTCGGAAATGATAATGTCCACCGCACCGGATTGTAATGCGATCTTGCCGGCTTCAGGATTGGCAATATGTTGAACATCAAGTTGAAAATCAGTCGACTGGGCTTTTAACGCGTCTTGCAACGCGGGCAATTCCCATTCCATCGTTCCGCCCGACTGAACCCCGATGCGAATAATGGTTTTTTCTGCCGCAAAGCTGTTAGGAGACAACAATAGACTCAACAGTAAGACTTTAAATTTCATAATAATCCTGGTAAAAAATATAAGACAAGTTTTTCAAATGTGATTCGGCATGGGTTTATAAATCAGCTTGCCGGTAATAACTGTAAGCTATAGCAATCACAGCAATTGAACTTAACAGTCCGATATAGCTATCGAAATAAGCCACGCAAACGGCTATAAAGCCAAGAAATAATCCGATAAAAATGCTTCTCCAGCCTGTTTGAATACCTTCCAGATAGGTCGTTAACGCCAGCATCAACAGCACTACCAAATCGCCTTCCTCATGATAGAGTCTTCCTGAACGCTGATAGGCAAAAATGATAATGACCGCAAACAAAGCACCTGACCAATGCAGTAGCGGTCGGATAAATTTCATGCTATGTTCGGCATTGTTTTTGAATTGATAATAGCCTGGAGCGATTGCGATACCGCTAAAAATAAACATGATAACCAACCAGATATCGTGACTCGAATGCTGATATTTAAAGTCAATGTAGGCGCCGAGCAGCGATAACAGCAGGCTGAATATAAAAATATTTTGATTCGATAACAGGTGTTGCTTATTCATTAACTTTTCTCAAGATGATAGATATTGAAAGACGATTTTTATTGTCGGGATAATCTTCGGAATTTGTATATTCCGGCCAGATAAACAAGGCTTAGCATCAGTAACGCCAATAAAGCCGGTTGCCAGCGAATATCGGTTTGGACAATTTTTAGATTTGCCAGTTTTGGATTTTTTAATGCCAGACTCAGGTTTTGCAAATCGGTTAATCGGGCGTAAGCCAAACCGGATTCCGAGCTTAGTTTTTCCAGATAGGTTTCGTGCAAAGCGGTTAAATGTTCGTTGCCGGTAGCGGCTTCACTGCCAAACGGGGCATTACGCGCGTTATAGCCTTTGATTTGCGACGGATCCAGATTCGACTGGCCGAATGATGAGCGGTGCGGTACATCGTTTTGGGTATAAAATCCGCTTGGTTTGCCTTCGCTGTCGAATTTTGGGATAGGCACCGCTTGCAAACCGCCCACGCCAATAATCATGCCTTTTGCTTGTCCCTTGACCGTTGAAAAATCCGCTTGGTAAATTGGGTTAACAGGCGGCGCTTCTTGTCCGTCGGTAATAAAAATTACCGAACTGTCGCTTTTTTGCAGCATCTCAAGCGTACTCAGCAAACCTTTGGCAATATTGCTGTCTGCCGCCCAGGCCATGCGCCAGTCGATTTTGTCGATAGCCGTATTTATTTCCGTGTACGCGGAACAAACTTCCAGCGGCTCGAATAATAAGGTTGAGCGCCTTTCGGTGAACAGGCCCAGACCAACTTTGGATTCGCAAGGCAAGTTACGGAGTAATTCGCGTAAGTTTTGCTTAACAAACTGTAGACGACTGACCGCCTGATTATCTTGTTGGTAGTCGGTTGCATTCATGCTGCGTGTAATATCGATAATAAAGGTGTAGTTGTAAGTCGGCATTTTTTGTTGTTTGCCGGGGTACATAAACA
>CAIKYI010000351.1 GCA_903831545.1 uncultured Methylobacter sp.
ATTTTATTATTACGCACCGGTGAAAGTCGTCAAGGCGTGGTTGGTCTTTATCAACCCAATCTGACCGGCGAACTAAGCATGGGTCTTTCAGTCCGTTTTATGGGCATCAATCATAAAGCGATTGCCTCTTACTTAATCTCACTGTATTGCTCATTGGCAGTATTGACAGATGATGCACTCGGCGTGCTCGAGAATGTCGAAGTGGGCAAGTACCATGACTACAAGTAACTTTGAGCCTTCCAGTTCAGCTCAGCAAGATTTTAAACTGCCTGATATAGAACAATTGAGCAAGTTGGCCAACGAGTTATTTTCAGCTTTACCTTGCGATGGCTCGCGGCTCGGACTTGCCTCATCGGTAGTGCCAGGCGTGTTACCTTCATCCTTGCCGGGTGCTGATAAATCAAGTTTACCCGGCGTTCAGGGTTTTGGTCTGCCAGGGGAAGCTGACTTGCAAAAGTTTTTTGCCCAGTCAGAACCGTCGTTTAGTGATGTTCCCGACAGCCTTGATACCGGTTCGGTTGTTGAACCGCCGACTGCTTCGACAGCATCGAGTTTGGCTGGTTTTGATAAATCAGTGCTGGCGGGTATTTTGCCGAGTGATTTTGGTTTGCCTGATGAAGCGCAATTGCAACAGTTGTTGGTTTCGCGTGCGCCTTCGGGAAGTAGTCTTCCCGGATTTGGTGCAACCGAATCCATTCCGGTTTCGGGTGCTTTAAAGCCGAGTGTTTCGCCGCAGCTACCGGAAGCACAAGTGCAAAAACTTTTTGAAGGCAATGCCCCGTCAACAGGGAGTATTCCGAAAAATGTGGCTGGCGTTCCAGAGGCTACGAAGGGCTATTCCGGTTTTGACGCCTCTTTGATAGCGGGACTTTCACCAGAAGTTTACGGTCTGCCCGGTGAAGCCGAATTGCAAAAATTGTTTGCGCCTGCCCAAATAGCGCCTGCGAGTACCGACACAGGTTCAGCATTTTATTTTCTTGATGAGCTGAAAACCGGTGGTTTTAATGCGCAAACGCCTGAGTTTACTTCGGCACATCCGGCTTTTGATGTTCAGGCGATACGTCGTGATTTTCCGATACTCAAGGAGCGGGTTAACGGTCATCCTTTAGTCTGGTTTGATAATGCAGCGACTACCCAAAAGCCACAAGTGGTGATTGACCGGATCTCGTATTTTTATGAACACGAGAACTCCAATATTCACCGCGCGGCGCATGAATTGGCGGCAAGGTCTACCGATGCTTACGAAAAAGCCCGGGACATCGTTGCACGCTTTACCAATGCATCGTCGTCTTCGGAGATTGTGTTTGCACGCGGGACTACCGAGGCAATCAATCTGGTTGCGCAAAGTTGGGGTCGACAAAATATTGGTGCAGGTGACGAGTTTGTCATTACCTGGCTGGAGCATCATGCCAATATCGTGCCCTGGAAACAGCTTTGCGATTTAACTGGCGCAACCTTGCGTGTTGTTCCTGTCGATGATGACGGTCAGGTATTGTTGGGCGAATATCAAAAGTTGCTTAATGCACATACCAAACTGGTGTCCTTTACCCAGGTTTCCAATGCCTTGGGCACGGTGACGCCGGCTAAAGAAATGATCGAAATGGCGCATAGGGTTGGAGCTCGGGTATTGCTGGACGGCGCTCAGTCGGTTTCGCATTTGCGGGTTGATGTACAGGCGCTGGATTGTGACTGGTTTGTATTTTCCGGACACAAGATCTTCGGTCCTACCGGCATTGGTGTGTTGTATGGCAAAGCGGAGTTGCTCGAATCCATGCCACCGTGGCAAGGCGGCGGTAACATGATAGAAGATGTAACCTTTGACAAGATTATCTATCAACCCGCACCGGCGCGCTTTGAAGCCGGTACTGGTAACATTGCCGATGCGGTTGGTTTGGGTGCGGCGCTGGAGTATGTGCAAAAAATCGGTATCGACAATATCGCACGCTATGAGCATGAGTTATTGGTGTATGCGATGGATGCCCTTAGAAGTATCCCAGGCTTGCGTTTGATTGGCACGGCTGCTGAAAAAGCCAGCGTGTTGTCGTTTGTGCTTGCAGGACATAGCAATCAGGATATTGGCGTTGCCTTAAACCACGTCGGTATTGCGGTACGCACCGGTCACCATTGCGCACAACCCATTTTGCGTCGCTTTGGTCTGGAAAGTACCGTGCGTCCGTCACTGGCGTTTTACAATACCTATGAAGAAGTGGATTTGTTGGTTAAAACCGTGAGAAGGATTCAGAGCGGTAAGGATTTTTAGGGAGCAGGAATATGAGGCGCTTCGCCCGAGGCGCCTCATAGTTTACAAAAAAAATCCCAATTCGATTTAGTGGTGTCTTTGATATTTCTCTCGTTCCCACGCGCTGCGTTGCAACTCTATACCCCAACCGGGAACGGTGTTGCCCAGCTGAGCAATCTTTACGAATGATTCAAGGCCTGACCAGGATCGGTATATTTTAGATTAAAGGCAGCCGCAACGGCGGCATAGGTCAAAGTGCCACGATGGGTATTAAGGCCGTGTTGCAGGGTCGGATCGTTACGTACGGCATCCAGACCTTCATTGGCCAGGCGTAAGGCATACCCGGCGGTTTGATTATTCAGGGCAAAAGTACTGGTGCGGGGCACCGCTCCGGGCATATTGGCGACACAATAATGCACTACGCCGTTGACTTCAAAAGTCGGATTACTGTGCGTGGTCGGACGGGTCGTTTCCACGCATCCCCCTTGATCAACGGCCACGTCAACGATAACCGAGCCTTTGCGCATGGTCGGCAGCATGTTTCGGGTAATCAGCCAGGGTGCCCGACCACCGGGTATCAAAATTCCGCCGATGACCAAATCGGCGGTTTGGATGAGCTCTTCGATAGTCGCTTCATCGCTGATCCGCGTTTGTAATTGTCCCCGGTAAATATCATCCAGATATTTTAAGCGGGCATGACTGATGTCCAGTACGGTAACTTGTGCGCCCAGGCCAACCGCAATCCGCGCGGCATTGGTGCCGACGATGCCGCCACCCAGAATGACTACATTGGCCGGAGCGACACCCGGTACGCCGCCCAATAAAACACCGCGACCGCCATGTGATTTTTGTAAATGTGTGGCTCCCGCCTGAGTCGACAAACGTCCCGCAACCTCACTCATGGGTATTAATAAGGGCAAACTACCATCTGGGGTTTGTACGGTTTCATAAGCGATACCTGTAGTTCCACTGGCCAACAAGGCTTCAGTCAGAGGTTTATCCGCAGCTAAATGTAAATAGGTGAAAAGTAACAAGTCCTGTCTCAGGTATTGATATTCTGAGGCAATTGGTTCTTTGACTTTGATGACCAGGTCTGCCGCCCAGGCATCTTCGGCAAAAGGCACGATTTGCGCGCCTGCAGCTTGATACTCCTCGTCAAAAAGTGAGCTACCTTCTCCCGCGCCGCTTTGCACCAGCACCCGATGACCTCGACGGGTCAAGGCTTGAACTGAACCGGGCGTCAGGC
>CAIKYI010000352.1 GCA_903831545.1 uncultured Methylobacter sp.
ATAAATCTTAACAGTATTTTACAAATTGCAATAGTTTATTTTTGTGTAATAACAGTTAACGACTACCATTAACGATTATATAATCAATAAATACAATATTTTAATGTTTATTGCTTCCTTTTAGTAAATAGACCATCAATAAAATAGCTTACTACATATAGTGTTTTAATTTCGTATTGACACAATATATTGTCTTGACCGGTTTCTACTTGGCAAGGACTGACTTTTTATTAATCGGTATGACATCAGCATTAATTCTTGGGGAATTGCAGTACCTTGCCCAATCCTCCATTAATCGACTCCGCTTTTCTATTAAGTCGCCGCGCCTATAAGCTGCCTCCGTTAAATTTTTGATTGCATGTGCTAACGCCATTTCGACGACCTCGCCGGGGTAGGCTGTACTTTCAGCTGCCCAATCACGAAAGGTTGATCTAAACCCATGTACGGTAATTTCTTGCCTGTCCATACGCTTTAAGACTGCCAGCATTGCCATATTCGACAAACCTTTTTTGCTGCCAGCAAAGACATAATCATTTTGACGAACAGCCGCCATGCTACTCAATATGGTTAGGGCATCGGCGCTTAGTGGTACTTTGTGATCTCTTTCAGCTTTCATTCTGACCGCTGGTATAGACCAAACCTTGTTTTCTAAGTCGATCTCGTCCCAAGTTGCACCAATAGTTTCACCAGTCCGCGCTGCTGTCAAAATAGTGAACTCCAAACACTTTGCAGCAATACCCTCTTGCCGACGCAACTGATCAACAAAGGTGCTTACCTCAGAATAGGCCAGTGCTTTATGGTGGACGGTTTTTTGTACCTTTGATGGTTTCGCCAATAGTGTATCTAAGTGACCGCGCCAGCGTGCCGGGTTAAGCCCCTCTCGATAGCCTCGGACGGTTGCCCAATCTAACACTGATTCTATTCGCCCACGGACGCGCCCGGCGGTTTCATTCTTGGTTAACCAAATCGGATCAAGACATTTTGTAATCAATCCGGTGTCGATCAACTTTACATCCAAGTCGCCAAAAAACGGGTAGGCATATTGTGACAAGGTATTTTGCCATTGCTGTATATGCTTTGCATTTTTCCAGCCTGCTTTGTGTGTGTCGATGTAGGCATCAGTACATTGTTGAAAACTCATAAACAGAGCTTTCTGTGCTTTGGTCTCATTAGCTAGGCGCTTTTTTTCGAATAGCGGATCAATACCATTCTTAAGCTGTTTATTGAGGTAGTCCCGTTTTTCTCTCGCCTCCGCCAGTGTCAAGTCGTCAACTGATCCCATGCCGATTTCTGACCGCTTGCTCTCTCGCTTATAAACAAACGCCCACGTTTTTTGTAGTGTGTTGGTTACTCGTAAATACAGATTGCTACCATCAGCATAATAGCCGGGTACTTTTTTGCTTTCGACGGTTTTCACTGTCAAGCCGTTTTTGATTTTACCCATGTAACACCTCCAATCCCCGCCCTAACTCCCGCCCTAACTTTGGCGCTGGTTTGTAGTGTATTTCATTGGACGCTATTAAACAAACAGTTTATAAGTTGCTGTTATTTAACAGTGATTTAGGACTATAAAAACCTTTAATGTACAATGGTTGGGCGGACTCACTCTCCGCTATATATCTGTGTAAGTGACTGAAAATTAATGAAATTTATTGTTAGCCGGACGCCAACCCACGACTCAACCCACATAAATAAACATGTTGGGTTTAGCAAGTAAATTTGCAAATTACATTCAAATTATAGAGAGGCATGACTCTTTATATCAAAAATTATTAATTCAAAAAATATTACTTTATTTGTTATGTTGTTTTCTAAGAAATGAAAATTGAACAATGAGTAATAAACAATGACAATGAAAATTTCAACGCTATAGCACTTAGGTTCATAATTGAATCAATTTTTTTATTTATTTAAAATGATTTTATTTAATCATTTGAACCGTCAAAATCTGTTGTGAATTCGAGTAATCCGTTTACCGCAATACGAAAAAACATACTCCTCATGTTTTCCGCTTAGAGCATCAATAACAGATTTCGCTACTCGGTTTAAAACCATCATCTGGTCTTCCTTGCTTTTTTCACCTGGCCAAACACCATCAGCATAAGTTCGCTTTCTCCCTAGTGTTATAAAAATAATGGTATCTAATTCAGAAATTTTAACTTCCCAATCCCAGAGTAACCAGCAGATACCTTGTTCTCTTAAACCTGTATCGACCGCAAATAAGGCCATCACTGATAGGTGAGAGGGTAGCGCTTCGAATAAACGTTGCTGCTCCAGCCAATCCATGGGATACGGAATAGCTGAATCTTCCCAGTCTGGCATTTCTAATAGTGGTGGGCAGCTTAAATAAGCGTGTCCATCATTATTCCGCCAGGATCTTGCCGCTAAAGTGAGAATTCGACGAATCACCGCTAAATCACGTTTGACGGTAGCGCTTCTGAGTCTGTATTCAATAAGAGCCTGTAACGTCCCCATGTGTATTTGA
>CAIKYI010000353.1 GCA_903831545.1 uncultured Methylobacter sp.
CTCGTATGGGATCAAGACTTCTCGAAAATTGGAGCGAGAAACCATCCTGGCGTTAAAGACCCACTTTTTAAACGCAGCACTCGCGCCGGATTTGCCGTTAAACAGCCGATACCCTGTTCCAGAGTAATGGCGTGCTGCCTTACCAGATTCAGCATTAACGGAAGCAGCGTTTCCAGTGCGGACATCCCGGGTTCTGTCTCCGGGAACGCACCCAATTTGGCATCCAGATCATGTGGCTGATGATCGGAACAGATACTGTTGAGTGTACCTTCAGCCAGGCCTTGTCTTAAATACTGTTTGTCGGCCTCCGTCCTCAAGGGCGGTAAGACATGGTAAGCACTGTCAAAAGGTTGCATGTCATTTTCAGTTAAATGCAATTGATGAATGGCGACATCGGCACTGACTCTTAGGCCATATTTTTTGGCCTGATGGATTTGTATCACCGACCGCTTCGAACTTAACTGACCAAAATGAACGCGACACCCTGTTAGTTCAGCAAGCTCAAGACATTGCGCTAAAGCAATGGTTTCTGCGGCTTCAGGAATGCTGGGTAAGCCATAGCGGGTAGCGACGACACCTTCATGCGCGCAACCATTATTACTCAGCCAGAAATCATTGGAACGGAACATTAATAATAAGTCATGACTGGCCGCATATTCCATGGCTCGTCTTAATATCAACAGGTTTTTAACCGGTTGATTAGCATTACCGACCGCAATACAGCCTGCATTTTTAAGCGATAACATGGAGCTAAGCTCTGTGCCATCAAGCTTATGAGTGAGAGCGCCAATGGGATAGATTTGCGGGTATCCGGCCAGTTGAGCCAAATCCTTGATCAGCTCAGCGACAGCCGGCGTATCGATAACCGGCACAGTATCCGGCTGGAGACATAAAGTAGTAACGCCGGCCCTGGCAGCGGCAATCACTTCGCTCTTAAAGGTCGCTTTACGACTGTGCCCCATATCACGCAAGCGGGTACTTAAATCGATAAAGCCCGGACAAACAATTTGATGACTGGCGTCGATCACTTTGTCCGCCTTGAATCCGGCCGGCTCGTCAGTGACAGAAACAATCTTGCCCTTTTCGACATAAACTGATCCGATGCGATTGATGTCATTGGCCGGGTCAATGATTCTACCCTGAGTTATACAAATCCTGGTCATTACACTGCTCCTGTTATCGCCATGGATGGCGTGGAAGCTGCATTCCTGCCGACAGATGGCGAAGTTTGCATGGCCATGGCCATAATCGCCATGCGCACGGCAATACCGTTGCTGACTTGCTTAAGTATCACCGACTGCGGTCCATCAGCGACTTTGGAATCAATTTCAACGCCCCGGTTGATAGGCCCCGGATGCATTACGATTGCATCGGGTTTGGCTATTTTAAGTTTTTCTTCGGTAAGACCGAAACATTTGAAATATTCACTTTCACTGGGTAATAACGCCGAAGTCATGCGCTCTTTCTGTAACCGCAACATCATTACCACATCTATATCTTTGAGACCCGCAGTCAAGTTATGTGAAACGCTCACACCTAAACTTTCCACATGCGCCGGCAATAAAGTTTTGGGGGCAATGACCCTGACTTCGGCCGCGCCCAAAGTATTTAACGCTTGTATCTCTGAGCGGGCAACCCGGGAATGCAATATATCGCCAATAATCGCGACTCTTAAATTGGAAAAATCCGGCTTAAGCTGACGTATGGTAAACATGTCAAGCATAGCCTGAGTCGGATGGGCATGCTGTCCGTCTCCAGCATTGATAACGCTAATATGCGGTGCGGTTTGTTGGGCAATAAAATGCGCTGCGCCACTAAGGGCATGGCGTACCACAAACATATCGACAAACATCGCTTCCAGATTACGGATGGTATCAAGCAGACTTTCGCCCTTTGAGGTTGCCGAAGTTGCAATATTCATATTGATCACATCCGCAGACAGACGTGTAGCAGCAAGCTCAAAAGTGGTCCGGGTGCGGGTACTGTTTTCAAAAAACAGATTGACAATGGTTTTACCGCGTAACAAGGGAACTTTTTTAACCTGCTGCGTAGACATACCCGCAAAAGATTCGGCAGTATCCAAAATTTCTGTTAATAAACATTTGTCCAAACCTTCAATACTCAAAAAATGTTTAAGCTTGCCTTCCGCATTTAATTGCACGTTATTGCTCATTGTCTATGCTACCGTATCAATGGTTTCCAAATGTATAGCCAGAGGGTTGGGGCCGGTCAATTTAATCCGCTGATCTGCATTTAATGTAATACTGACGCCCACGCAATCAGGGTTAAGCGGAATTTGTTTGCCGTCGCGTGCTATCAGCACGGCAAGCACAATCTGATTGGGACGACCGTAATCAAAAATCTCATTCATGGCAGCGCGTATTGTTCTGCCAGTATAAAAAACATCATCGATCAGTATAATATCGCGCCCTTCAATATTCGTCGGCAATTGACTGGGTTTGACATTTGGATTTACGCCGATTTGCGAGAAATCGTCCCTATAAAACGAAATATCCAGCAACCCCAGGGGCTCACTAATCGCCAAACGCTGATGTATCTGCTCGGCAATCCAGCAACCGCCGGTACGAATGCCAATCATCAAGGGATTAACAAGCTGTCTCTGCCCGATAATGTGCTTAAGCGCTGTTTCCAGGTTATTTAATAATTCAGATATTTCTAACACTTGAGTCCTTTTGGGTACGATCATTTAACCAGGTTTGCAAAATCAACTGGGCGGCAAGCTGATCTTGCACTTCCCATAATTTACTGGCACTAACAGTTAGTTCATCAAACAACAGTTGTTTAGCTTCAAATGTTGACAGCGTCTCATCCTGTTGAAAAACCGGCAATTGAAAACGCCCTTCCAACTGCCGGCAAAATTTTAACATACGCGGAGTTACCGGGTTGTCTGAGCCATCAGCCTGCCTGGAAATACCAACCACTAACCCAGCCGGACGCCATTCCTTTATCAGTTTGCCTATGATGTCCCAGTTGGGATTCTGATTGATTGAGCGTATGGTTTGCAAAGGGCTTGCTGAAGCCGTAATGGTTTGACCAACCGCTGCACCTATCTTTTTAGTTCCAAAATCAAATCCCAAGTAAGTATCTGAATTGGCTTTGGCTAATAATGGGTCTTGCATAGTTTATATCGCCAGGGATGGTTTATATGCCGGAAGCAGGTGCGGCATCTTATTAGTGTACAAACGACAGTGCCCTCGATTAACCATGTCCAGCCGGAGCTGTCAATTTATTGATATCAATGCCAATTTGTTCGGCGGCAGCACCCCAACGTAAATTGATGGGCGTATCAAACATTACTTTTTTGCCGCAAGGTGAATTAAGCCATGAGTTATCCATGATTTCTTTTTCCAATTGTCCGGCACCCCAACCGGCATAACCCAAGGCTACCAGATACTGCTCAGGACCGACACCTGCCGCAATCGCCTCAAGCACATCACGGGATGTGGTTAGTGAAATTGTATCTGATACCGGCATTGACGCCTGCCAGTCACCACCGGAAGTATGTACCACAAAACCTCGTTCCTGATGCACAGGACCTCCTGCATAAACGGGTGCTTCAGCAGAAACCGGCGTAGCGACCTTTATGTCCATCTGCTTGAAAATTTCACCCAGTTTCATGTTCGTCGCTCTGTTAATGACAATACCTAAGGCCCCTTCTTCATTATGTTGACACAAATAGGCAACCGTATGGAAGAAATTGGGATCCGTCAGCATTGGCATGGCGATAATAAACTGATTATTTAAATAATTGGCTTGATTCATGTGGATTAGTATTAAAGTTTATCGGTGCCGAAGCAACTTTATTATCGCGAAGTCATGCCTGATTCATCAGAAAACTTCCAAACGCGAGTAATCACCAGAACATCCAGCTCTTTCAGTAAATCAGAAGGCAAAGGCGCAAATGGCGCACTCATCCTAACTATTTTCTTGGCGGCCTCATCCAAAGCCGGATTTCCCGAAGATTGATTAATGCGGATGCTGTAAATGCTGCCATCAGCCTTAATCCCAACATCCATGGTCAAGCTACCCGAAAAGTTTTGCTTGGCCGCCACTTCAGGATAATTAAGATTGCCGGTACGCTCCACTTTATCTTCCCAATCCTTCATGTATTGGGCTGCGACATATTTATGGGCACTTACCGAATCAACAAACTTTATCTTGGCTTGCTCTGAGCTTTGCTGACTTTGTCTGATTTCAGCACCCAATTGCGCAACTTGTTGCTGCAACATCTCCGCCGACAAGTGTGGCCGCTCTTCCGTATGCTGTGCAACATCGGGTTTGCTTGCAGTGACAATCTTTTTTTCTGCAACTTTCTGGGTAATCAATTTTTTTGGCGCTTTGGATTCAGCGTGTTTAGGTATGCTTTTTTTAATCGGCTTAACCGGGGCAATATTGGGAGCAGCTTGCTGCTCGACAGGGGGTTCCGGTTTTCTGCTTTGCTCACCCTCGGCAATTTGGTTTTCCTGAGCCAGCGCTTGTGCCTTTTCTGGCACTTTCGGACTGGGCATATTAACCAGGGTAATATCAACCGCACGGCTCACTGTGTCCGGCTCTGGCGCTGTAAAATTAACTCCCAGCCCGATTACAACATGAATAATGACCGCTCCAAACAGGGCAATTAATAGTGAATCATTATTCGACAACGGCGTTGGTGGCTGAAACAGAATATGGTTTGATCTCATTTCAGAGTGGCTTCAATGTGATCCATGAGTTTACCGCAAATATTCAGTCCAAACTGGCGATCCAACTCCTGAACGCAGGTCGGGCTTGTGACATTAATTTCGGTCAGCGTATCACCAATCACGTCAATTCCTACAAAAACCAATCCTTTTTCCCGTAACGTAGGCCCCACCTGACCCGCAATCCAGCGATCCCGTTCGGTTAATGCCCTGCCTTCTGCCCGCCCCCCGGCTGCAAGGTTACCCCTCGTTTCTCCTTGCGCAGGAATGCGCGCCAGAGCGTAGGGTATAACTTCGCCATTTACCAGCAAGATACGTTTATCGCCATCTACAATTTGTGGCAAATATTTTTGCGCCATCACATAGCGACTTTTGTACTGGGTCATAGTTTCCAGAATGACGCTAAGATTTGGATCATCTTGGCGCAAATGAAAAATTGAAGTACCCCCCATGCCGTCCAGTGGCTTTAAAATGATTTCACCTTGTTCCAGTAAAAAATGCCTGATTCGGTCGGGCTCTCTGGCCACCAGCGTTTCGGCGCAACACTGAGGAAACCATGCGGTAAAAAGTTTTTCATTGGCATCCCTCAACGACTGAGGCTTGTTAACCACATAAGCGCCCATACTTTCTGCCCGTTCCAGCAGATAGGTAGCATAAATATACTCTTGGTCGAAAGGAGGATCCTTGCGCATCATGATCACATCAAGCTGATCCAGAGGTATATCCTGCTCCGCCGTAAAATCGTACCAATTTTCATGATCTCTCTGAACATTAATGGTTCGGGTTCTGGCATAAGCCCTGCCATTTCTGAGATACAAATCATTAAGTTCCATATAATGCAGTTCCCAACCTCGAGCCTGAGCCTCAAGTAGCATTGCAAAACTGGTATCTTTTTTAATATTGATATGGTCAATGGAATCCATGAC
>CAIKYI010000354.1 GCA_903831545.1 uncultured Methylobacter sp.
CGTTAATGCCAACTATGGGGCATCTGAATCCAGAATTTCACTCTGTCGTCAATGCGTAACTTCTAACTACGTCGAAAATAAGCAGTTACACGAAATTATTTACACCCTCCAAAACGATGCGCCTCCTTGCTTCGGTAGCATCCTATAGGCCAGCACACCTTATCGCGTTAACAATTTAACTGCTTCAGATATTCAGCCGAACGCTTGATTTGGCATCTAAAACCGTCATTTCAAACCATTATCCCGTTAACCCGGCGGCCAAAGCATTTGCCTTCCACCCAACAGATGTAAGTGCAAATGATAGACCTCTTGCCCACCTTGTCTGTTACAGTTAAATACGGTTCTATAACCGGTTTCGGATATGCCTTCCCGCTTGGCGAGTGTTGCCGCTGTTTGTAATAACTGACCTGCCAGCAAGGCATCATCAAGCTCATTCAAGTTTTCGATGTGACGTTTGGGAATAATCAATATATGTATCGGTGCCTGAGGATTAATGTCTCTGAATGCCAGGACATTTTCATCTTCAAAAACCACATCCGGCTTGATAACACCGGCTACCATTTTGCAAAATAAACACTCAGTCATGGCTTTTACCTGTTTGGTGAGACATCAATCTATTTACATTTCTATGCGACCATTAAAGGCGTGTGCCAAGGTGCCGCTGTCGGTAAATTCAAGTTCGCCGCCCATCGGTACGCCGTGGGCAATGCGACTGGCAGGAACCTGATGTTTTCGGGCAAGTTCACTAATAAAGTAAGCAGTTGCCTCGCCCTCTACGGTGGAGTTGGTAGCCAGAATCAGCTCCTTGACCTGCCCGGTTGCCAGTTTTTTTTCGAGCTGGTCCAAGCCTAGTTCATCTGGACCTATACCATCCAGTGGCGATAAGCGACCATGCAACACAAAATAACGTCCCCTGAAAACCCTGGCCTGATCAACAATCCACACGTCAGCCGGACTTTCGACGATACACAGTAGCGACTCCTGTCTTGACGTGTCGGCGCAGATTTCACAAACCTCGCCTTCAGTCAAGGTTCGACAGTGCAAGCAATGCCCCATTTCTTCGATGGCTCTTAACAAGGTTTTAGCCAGCGTATTAGCCCCGTTGCGGTCACGCTGCAGTAAATGAAACGCCATGCGCTGAGCGGATTTAGGCCCAACGCCGGGCAGGCAACATAAACTTTGAATCAACTGACCCAATAAACCCGACTTTCTCATCTTAAAAAGGCAGCTGAAATCCTGGAGGCAAAGGCAACCCTGAAGTTATACCGGCCATTTTTTCTTTTTTCAATTTTGCGACTTTATTGACGGCATCATTGATGGCGGCCGCGACCAAATCTTCAAGCATATCTTTATCATCGCCCAGCAATGATGGATCAATGGTTACTTTTCTGGCTTCGCGTTTGCCAGTCATTAAAATGGTCACCAATCCACCGCCCGATTCACCCATCACTTGCATCGAGTTAAGCTCTTCTTGCGCGTTTTTGAAGTCTTCCTGCATTTTTTGGGCTTGTTGCATAATATTGCCAAGTGCGTTTTTCATAGTTTCTCCTTTCCTGTTATAGGGGTTCTATGGTGCCTGGCATAACCCTGGCTCCCATTTGTTCTTTTAAAGCCAGAACGTTTATGTCTGCGTTAATTGCATCAACTGCAGCTTGCTGTTGGTCTTCGCGTTGTTTGACCAGTTGGATTGCAGGCGTGTTAATTGCGGATTTCCGGTCTTTGAATACCAGCTTAAGCGATGCTCCCTGATAGGTTTGCAGTGCTGCTTGCAAACCTTCTTCGGAACGAGCGGTTCTAAAGTAGGAAGGATCAATAATTAAGGTGCAGGTTTGCTGATCAATACTTTCCAGGGCACAATTATTGGCCAGATCCAAGGTTCGACCGGTAATCTGCAAGGCGGCGATGATGTCGGTCCAATTATTATCAGACGACAAATTATTGAAAGGTTGAGCTGGTAACTGTTCTCTGAGGGCAGCTGGTTGTGGTTTAACACTTTCTTGCTGCTTCAAGACTGGTTTGTTGGGTTGCTCTGTAACCGGTGTATTAAAAACAGCTTGAGGCACAGCTTTGACAATTGATTGGGGAGCTCGTTTAGTCGGTGTCATTGCGCTACCCGCCGGCCTGAAGGTCAGCATGCGCAACATAACCATTTCAAAACCGCTACGAGGATCGGGCGCCAAATCCAGATCGCGTTGCCCTACCAGACCTATTTGATAATACAGTTGAAGATCTTCAGGGCTGAATTTATTGGCTAAGGCCGCAATCATTTCCACATCAAAATCATGATCGATAGCGCCGGGAATTTGTTGCAGCAAAGCAGTCCGATGCAGTACTTGCAAAAGTTGCTGCAATACATCGCTAAAGTCGGGGGATAAATTGGCTATCTCGTTTATTGTGTCGAGTATGGCTGCGCCATTCCCTTCGGCGAGAGCCATTAAAATATCCTCGACCGGTTGCTGGGCGACCGTGCCTAACATGGCGTTGACATCTTCGGTGTTAACTTTGCCATTGCCATAAACAATAGCCTGATCCAGCAAACTTAAGCCGTCACGCATACTACCATCGGCAGCGCGTGACAACAATTTTAAAGCCCCCGCTTCGGCTTCAATGTGTTCCTGCTGAAGGATAAATTCCATCTGGGTAAAAATTTGTCCGGGCAGCAAGCGCTTAAGATTAAACTGCAAACAGCGGGACAAAACGGTGACAGGAATTTTATGCGGATCCGTAGTGGCCAACAAAAATTTTACATGCGCAGGAGGCTCTTCCAGGGTCTTTAGTAACGCATTAAAGCTGTGACCTGAGAGCATATGCACTTCGTCAATCAGATAGACTTTATAGCGACCTTGATTTGGAGCGTATTGGACATTGTCGAGCAAATCACGGGTATCTTCAACCTTGGTGCGCGATGCCGCATCGACCTCAATTAAATCCATAAACCTGCCTTCATCCAGATCACGGCACACGCTGCATTCACCGCAAGGATTAAAATCCTGAAGATTTTCGCAATTGATGGCTTTGGCTAGAATCCTGGCAATAGTTGTTTTGCCGACACCGCGTGTTCCGGTAAACAAATAGGCATGATGAAGTCGATCATGTTGCAAAGCGTTCATTAACGATTTGACGACATGTTCTTGTCCGACAACTTCCGTGAAATTATGGGGACGCCATTTTCTGGCGAGAACCTGATAATTCATTGCAGGCTCAAAAGGTAAGTATGAGTTGGGCGGCGATCATGCCAGCCACATCCCGGCACACGAATCTGCTGCTACCGTTGCTCCCTTCCGGGCCTGGCGGGGTTCACAGCGTATCGTTGCGGGAGGACCAACATGATCACCATTAAAACATTAGCCGTACTGGCTAAAGGACGGCCATTATCGTTGAATCGGTTTCATAACACAAGCCCAAATGACTTATTGTTTTTTTAATCACTATGAAGACATGAAGATCAAGAGTTTGTATTGGTCCGCAAACTTCGTGCTTTCATGGTGATTAATTAACGCTGCTAACCCGGCCAAATAATGACCGCGGTTCTAAGTCTATTCTTGCCAAAACAGGACATTCGGTCAAAGTCCTCACAGGCAATCGGAATAAACTGGCAATCCAGTTCACTTTGTCGGCCTTCTTCAGGATCCGGATCATGCATGTACAAACAGTCGTCGTCAAATCCGCTCATCACGACCCAGTGCGGGGCTTTTTTTCCATCCATTTGAAAAGTGCTGATTAAAATCAGTGGAATCGCACCCGATTTGAACGCGCTGATCAGATCATTTTGGCTAATGTTTGCGTAATGTATATTAATATTCTGCTCCCGGGCTTCGCGCTTAAAACAGGTATCAACCAATTCAACAACCTGCTTTTTTTCTTCGTTGCGCACGCCGTCGATAAACAGCGTTCCGGTATGGTTGATCCAGACTTCTACGGTAAAGTGCCGCCGTTTTGCCGCCAGCGCCAGACCTAGCGGATGGCAGCCGCCATGTCCCGAGGTCATAAAAATTGTCGTTGCCTCGCGCCACAGGTTAATCTCTTCTTCTTGCGAGGGTTGATAAGCCCTGTTTAAAGCGTGCATCGCCATCATCAACGATGCGGGACCGCAGGTAAAAGGGGTGGTTTGTCTTAACCAATGCACAGACCTGTGTTGCAAGGTGTCCCGATAACGGCGAATACGTTTTTGATAACGTAACGCATCTTTGTGATCTTGGTAATAGTCTCGGTAGATACCAAAATTGCGATAGCCCAGCGCCTGATAAAGCTTGATTGCAGCGGCATTGTCCACGCTCACTTCAAGGCGCAGATAAAGTCTGCCTGCATCGGTTGCAGCCTGTTCGCCTGCTGACATCAGCAACTTGGCAATACCTGCGCCCCTTTGCGCGGGAGCAACAGCCAACGAATAAACACGAGCCAGCCGGGTGCCGGGATGATAAATAATTAGCACGTAACCAACTACTTCAGGGGAAGCGAGTGTCGCGACCAGTAAGGCGCGATGTTCAGTGCCAATCCAATGTTTAAAACTGCGACGGCTTAACTGGTCAGTAGCAAAGCAGTTCTTTTCCAGCAGCACCAACTGCTCGAGGTCGGCTAGCAAGGCCGGACGAATTGAAACAGTCAAGATAGTGACCCATGTAATGCTTGCGAAATAACTTGTCTGGCACGAAACACCACCATTTCCTGCCACGCCTGCTCGTCAGGATAAAAATGATGGCGCATGACCTGACTGTGTTCCAGGCGGGCTTGTTCGGCATCAGCTTGCGCCCAGAGCTGGTGGTCTTTAAGTAAAATTTCAAACAATTGATCAGTGCTGAAAGTGCCAAATTCCAGGGTTACATAACAACTGCGCTCATTCATGATGGCGTGCCAGGCATAATCCAGCAAGCCTGTTTTAGGCACAGAACTGGACGTACCCAAAAAGGGCAAGGTCACCGAATCACCATAATATTGACGCGCTACCCGGGTTCCGGCGCTGGCTGGCTGATGGTCGCAAATGATTTCGCCGTAACCATAAGCGCCTAGTCCGGTGTGCAAATCAATGACTGTCAAATCACGTTCTTGCAAGGCATATTGACGCATCAAATCCTCGCAGACCAGACGTCCATGGGCCGGGGCCTTGCCGCCATAAAAAGGTCCGCCCGGATCACTGTATTGCCCGGCGCTCATGGCTTTTTCCAAAGCAACCCGCCCATGTTCACGTTCAAGCTCTGCCATAACGGCTTTTCTGGGTCCGGCATCGGCCAAATACAGCGTATTTTTAAGCTGTTCATAGCCAATATTGGCCGGGAGCGTAGCTGAAAAATCAACTACGTTGCGATTAAGATCAACACCATCGGCATCGCAACGCCGCTGCCAGGCATAGCCCCAGGGCGTTAGGGCATGGATTATCAAAATCGCGGTATTATCCGGGATATTGATCAAGCCCTTGGCTAACAAATTTAGCAAGTCAATTTGTACTGCACTGCCAGTAAAACCTTCAATACCATGGGTTCCGCCAATTAAAACCAGTACCCTTGAAGCATCTTCTTTTCCAATCCAGATTGTATCGGTAACCAGCGCTTCACCTTGCCTTCCGGTGCCAGCACAGATATAAGGTAAGTGCCGGGTATGCCCCGTCATTTTTTGGATCAGCACCAGCCAACTTTGCCGGGCAGCGACATAGCTGCCGGGAAAGACCGTAATATCAAAAGTGGCAAGAGGAAGACAATAAGACATGGCAGTTACCCAAAAGAGTTCGTTGGCATCGGTTAAGTGATTTTTAACACGTAGACAGCTGGTTTACTAAGAAAAATAATATCCGCCAGGATATAACTATAATTAGGCCACATCCAAAAATGAATTCGCCCTAAATGGCATAAAACAAATCGACAGGTTTTTATTATGGCACGTACCCTGCTCGTCGTAGATGATCTTTCCGACTGGAATCCCTATTATCCCAGTGATCAGGTCATCACTTTTGAGACCTATCTTGCGACCGAGCAAGGTGATTCGCATCAACGTGTCCGCATTATTAATCTGTGTGGCAGCTTTTGTTATCTTTCGGATGGTTACTATTGCTCGTTACTGGCCGAGGCACGAGGACATCATGTTATTCCGTCAGTTAAAGTCCTTAATGATCTGGGCAAAACCGAGCTTTACCGGCTACAACTTGAAGGCTTGTCACAAACTTTGGCGCGCGCCTTCAAAAGCAGCGACAGAGACAAGGAAATAACCTTGATGAGTTATTTCGGCAATACGCCTGACCCCGCTTTTCAGGAACTTGCCAGGCTTTTATTTGAGCGTTTTTCCTGTCCCATTCTTGAAGTGACTTTATGTTACCGCCAGCAATGGGAAATCATCAGTTTAACAGCCGTTTCGCATCGTAATCTGGATGATGCGATGCAAACCATTTTTGCCGATGCGCTGGATAAATTCAGCACCAAAGTCTGGCGCAAAGGCCGGGCAAGAAAAGCGGCACGATTCGATCTGGCCATTTTGATCAATCCCGAAGAGCAGTTACCGCCGAGCAACCGTGGCGCGCTGAAAAAATTTATCAAAATCGGCAGACAACTGGGCATTGAAATAGAACTAATCACCCAACAACATTTTGCGCGTCTGCCTGAGTTCGATGGCTTGTTTATCCGCGAAACCACCGGCATCGATCATCACACCTACCGCTTTGCAAAAAAAGCCGAGGCTTTGGGACTGGTGGTTATTGATGATCCAACCTCAATGCTAC
>CAIKYI010000355.1 GCA_903831545.1 uncultured Methylobacter sp.
GAATATCTTTATCTGGATTTTCCGACTCCAAAAACAACAACTGAGCAACAATCAGGTTAGCTGAGTAATCCTCAACCTGTCCCACCAAAAAGATGACCCGCTCCTTCAATAATCTTGAATAAATATCAAAAGAACGCTCGCCTCGAGCAGTTTGTTCAATAACAATAGGAACTAACCCTCCAGCAGCTTCTGGATTCATTATTTGATTTCTTGTGTAATGATTATGCATATTTTAATTACCCCTGTTTGCTCATGGCATCATCAAAACTAATAACTTCATCAGTAACCTTTGCTTGAGCAACCAACCACTCTATAGCCTGATTTTCCAAAACCATCTGCCGAACATCGTTTAATCGGCTTGGTTCGGAATAATACCAATTAATGACATCTTCAGGTCGCTCATAGCTTTTCGCCATGTCTACAATGGTTGAATGAACTTTATCATCGTCCTGCTTAATGTCATTTTTATGGATTACTTCACTTAAGATCAATCCCAATGCGACACGTCGCTTTGCCGGTTCTTCAAATGCATCTCTGGGCAACTTCAAATCTTCCAGTTTCATTTTCTGTCTTTTGGCCGTTTCAATGTATGGCTTCATCATACTTTCAACTTCCTGATCTACCATTGTGTTTGGAACGGCAGTTTTAATCTTTTCATATAAACCATTCATTACTGCATTTTTTAGCTTGCCTAGCAATGCCTGCTCAAGCTCACTCTCCAAATTAGCTCTAATATCATTACGGAAAGCATCTACCGAACCATCAATCCCATACTCTTTAATAAAAGCTTCATCGATTTCGGGCAAAACAGGCTCTTCAATGCTTACTACCTCAACTTCAAACTGAGCCACTTTTCCAGCCAACTTTTCGTTACCATATTCTTCAGGAAAAGAAAGCTCAAAGTTCTTATTCACACCTACCTCAAGTGATAGCAGATTTTCTTCAAAACCCGGAATCATTTGTTTGGCACCAAGTTCAACCTGGTAGTTATCTACCCTCCCGTCAGTGAAATTCTCACCCTCACAAACTCCCGAGAAAATAACAGTAACACGATCATACTCTTGAGATGGTCGCTCAACGATAGACCACGTTTTCTTTTGCGCCCTTAATTTCTCAATCATAACATCTACATCAGCATCTTGAACGGTAGCGACCGGACGAGACACTTCAATTTGATCAACACCTTCCAATGAGATATCAGGATAGACTTCAAATTCTGCTGTGTACTTAAATCCTTCTGACTCATCTTCCGAGTGAATATGCGGATGCCCGGCAGGTCTTAAATCCTGTTCTTGCAATGCATCATAATAAGTGGTTTGAATCAAATCTCCGGCAATTTCATTACGTACCCGCTCACCATACATTTTTTTTATTACGTGCTGAGGCACTTTACCAGGACGAAAACCATCTATTTTAACTTCGCGCGCCAATGACTTTAAACGTGCAGCCATTTTTTCCTGAACAATATTTTCAGGCACGCTAACAGTCATTTTTCTGCTTAATTCGGATGTCTTCTCGACAGAAACTTGCATTTCTTTACCTCGGCTAAATTGAAATAAGATTTTTTATAAAGAGTACCGGTAAACGGCTCAAAAGATTTGAAAAGCCAACAATAACACATTGACTTTTTTATAAATTGGGTGGTGCGAATGGAGAGACTCGAACTCTCACAGGATAACCTACTGGAACCTAAATCCAGCGCGTCTACCAGTTCCGCCACATTCGCACTTTTTTGAACTTGTAATTATAGCCCTAATAACAACCCATCAACAAGCTATAAATTTTAATTTTCTTTACTTGCTTCCTATTCAATAGCAAAAATGTATTGTCAAACTCACTTTCACTTTAAAATAATATCCAGACTTTGCTTATTGCCAATAAAGATGTAATATTAAAATTAAGTTAATTCAATCCATAAGGAGAACGAAATGACTGTTACACTTAATACCAGCGCAGTTAACCTATTTAATAACGCTCAATTTAAATCAGCGGATGCCGCACAGGCAATAGCAAAACTGCCCATGCAAAACAACGAAGTCGGCAGCATGGACTTCATCGCTACAGACCTAATTAAACCCGTACTAAGCTTGAAAGAAGCAGAACTGGAAACCTCTGCAGCAGTAAAACTACTTGAGACAGATAAAAAAACAATCGGATCTTTACTGGACATCAAAGCCTAAACTAAGGACTTACCTTAACCTCAAAGCCCAAAATCCTGACTTCATCAGCGAACTCGTTAAGAATCCTCAAAGATAACTTCTCCAGTCGATTAGCTTCCGGCTGGAGAGAGACTCTCGCAATGGTATACAACATAACCTCCATCAAAACGCCGCTCTTTGCCTTAATATCCTTTAGCAACTCAAGATAGGCGTATTTTTCTTTTTCCGTCAGGCCGCGCTTGTCATAATCCACCAAGCAGGTTTGCAACTTTGTTGGACAAAGCCTTGCTGAAAGCAAAAGATTTTCCATGCTTGCCAAGCGACTTTGACCAACATTATTGATTAGAGCCCGACCTTCGTCGGTGGCACTATCCAACTTAAACCAGACTTCTCCGCCGCATTCCTTTAACGCTTTCAATCCGGCCTGAACAATACTCCGATGAACCAAACTGCCATTGGTAATCAAAACAAACCTACTCTTCGGAAAAAGCCCGGCTTCAGTTGCCAACTTACCAATTAATGCCACCGCCTTATCAAAATCTTTTAAGCTGGTTGGCTCACCATTACCGGAAACAGCAATATCCTTAATGACGCGATTATCTTCATGCACATGAAAACGCTGATAGAAATCTCCATTTTGCACGTCATCAAAAAAGAATCTCAACTCATCCTCCAATAACTGAAAATCCAGATCTGGCGCAACACCTATCTTTAAATCAGGTACTTGGCAATAAATGCAACGCCAATTACAGGCATTATTGGTATTAAAATTAATACCAATGGACAAGCCGCCTGCTCGTCTTGAGAGCACCGGATAAACGTACTTTAATCCGGCGACATCCCGACTATGATTGGTTGTCGTTAATATTTTAGACATGCCTTCGACTAACAACAGACAAAAGAGGAAAAACCAAAGGTAAAATACTCGACAGCCTTAGTCTTTATGATCTTTACAAAAAAGATAAATAACATTGCGCTATTTATTAGCCGATCTTAACCAGAACCTCGCCACGACCCATTTCCGACATATCGCCGGCATAGCGCTGCACTCGATTAAATACCACAGAGCTTTCAGCAAACCTGGAGTTTAATTTTTTAAATGAGGCAAACAAAATAGGTAGAAAAGCCAAAGTATGCGCCCCGCAATCATTAAATCTTGCCGATGCCACAGGTTGACTCCATAACAACAAGGTACCGCGACGCATTGCAAAACCCAAATACTTACCAGTCTGGCCCATAACGGCAATAGTGCCCGCAGTCATTCGGGAGCCGCAATAATCACCGACATTGCCCTCTATCAGAATATTGCCACGACGCATGTGATCACCCGCACGTTCGCCGACATTACCTTTAACCAGAACAGTACCTCCCTTCATACCCATTTTGTTACCGGGCAAGGCAGCACCCAAAAAATCTCCGGCATTGCCATTAATACACAAAAAGCCTTTCTTCATTTCGCAAGCTGCATAAAGACCGACATTACCGGTCACAATAATTTCGCCGGATTTCATACCCAAGCCTAGATAAGCACCCGCGTCACCTTCGACGGTTATGTTCCCGCCCTCAAGTTCCTTGCCGATAAAATCGAGCTTTTCGAAACTTTCTTTTATGACAATATTTTGCGTATCATTACCATCAATAGTAAACAACTCATCAACCCGAACTTTACGTTTACCATTCTGCAAGGGCAGCGCCGCAATTTGACTAACTTGCAGATCAGCAAGTTTCTGACAAACCAGCGGCGACATATCAACGCGTTGAGCGGGTTTATGTTTCAGCGTAAAAGTTAACGCACTCATGCCATGATCTCCTGCAAATGAAAGTGAAACGGCCCCAACTTGCCACCGTAATTCCCCGCACTAATTCGTTTAATACCTTGCGCCACACCTAAATCACATACTGCCTGAATTCCGACGCGCATGGCTTTATCAATATCTTCTTTGGTTAAGCCATCAATAACTATTTCCATAACTGATTCAATTTCCAAAGAAAGATCCGTTTTGGTCATACCTTTCAATGTCGGGCAAAAAGCATCGTTGGTTGAGGCACCCAAAGCTGCATATTTTGAGCCCACCTTGGAACCTGAACGCACCACGCCGCCTGGGAAAGGCATGATCACATTGGGAATTTTACGCATTTCCTCAATCGCCGCTTCGCAGGCTGCCAAGGCTTGCGGCTGCGACTCGGCCAACACCAGAAAATTACCGCCGCCGACCGCATCGACTTGCCCGGTAGTGGCTTCGGTTAAAAATTCGCCATCCATGACCGGAATACGCCAGTAACGTTTGCCGTCGATCAGCTTGGACACCTGAAAACCGTCACCAAAATATCTAAGATTTTTGCCCAAAGCGATGCGTGTTCCGCCGTCAATACCGGCAAACAAAGCCGAAGTCGGCGAGGTTAAAACGCACTGCCCAGCTCTGGTTTCAAGTTGCTTGGCCAAGCCTTTGCCGCCCATTGCAAAAATCATGATCGACACGCCCGGACGCCCGTCTGGGGTTTCGGTCGGATCAAGAACCCGTTCTATCCCAGCCTCACAACCGCAGGCAATTACCGAAGTGGCAAAACCGGTCATGGCTTGCGCAGAAATCATTGCCCATTTTTCATTTTGTGCCGTAATGATGGCACGAGTAGCTTTCATAGGAAACGCTTCCGCGAAGGTTGCGTCTATGGATACACCGTTAATAATCATATTCCAGCGC
>CAIKYI010000356.1 GCA_903831545.1 uncultured Methylobacter sp.
AATTCACATATTAGCTGAAAAGCTAACTCCGTAAATCACCATATATAAATGGATAGCAAAGTAGTGCGACTAAAATTATTAATACGACATTGGATAATAGCCTTCATTTACCCAAGACCGCTAATCGGCTTATTCTATTTACCTCGATTCTTTAACCATTGGCTAAGATATACCAGAACGGCAGATTTAGAAAAAATCAGTGCGCTTGATTTACAGCCATGCCTCGGTGATTGGAGTACACATACACCTTTTGACCCTCACTATTTTTATCAAGGTGCATGGCTTGCCAGGCGTGTAATTGCAACAAAAGCCCCTAAACATGTGGATATTGGCTCCAGCGTACTTACCATTAGCGTACTCAGCGCTCAAGTTGAAACGGTTTTTGTTGATTATCGACCGCTTAAGGCAACACTTCCGGGTCTCACGTCAATTGCGGGGAATATCCTGGACTTGCCGTTTGCCGACGCTTCAATCGACTCGTTATCGTGTCTTCATGTTATCGAACATATTGGTCTGGGTCGTTACGGAGATCCCATTGATCCTCAGGGTAGTATAAAAGCGGCACTTGAATTACAGCGTATAGTAAGTTGCGGTGGCAACTTGTTTGTTTCTTTGCCTATTGGGCGAGAAAGAGTCTGTTTTAATGCTCACAGGGTACACGCTCCTGTTTCGGTATTAGCGTTGTTCGCGGATATGAAATTAATTGAATTTTCATTCGTGGATGATGCTGGGCAATACTGCGAACATCAATCAATGGAAACAGCCGATGGATTAGATTATGGTTGCGGACTGTTTCATTTTCAAAAAACCTGATGGTTTTTTGTTGCTTATGAATACTCTATAGGTTAGTCGTACTTTGATATTGGGGCACAATCCACTATGATGCTTAACTGTTGCACCAATAGCTTAGTTATGTGTGTGGCAGTGATTTTGTTTTACGATAATTCTATGGGAAACTGGAATCGTTTTTTATCAAGTTACAACTTTGGTTGGTTGTGTAACGAGTAAGGAAATGGCATCAATTACATTTGATACTTTAAAATTTGTAGAAAAGCTTGAAAAAGCGGGCGTGAGTCGTGAGCAAGCAACGGTAATGGCGGAAGCTTTTAAAGATGCAAGTGGCGAGGCGGAATTAGCAACAAAAAACGATTTGAATATGCTTGAAATTCGCTTAACAGGCGAACTTAACTTAGTAAAATGGATGTTAGGCGCTATTTTGGGACTAGCCATTGCGAATTTTGTAAAACAATTTTTGTAGCCCGCAAGGATCAATTATCAACAGAATAATAAGCAACATTATCGGTGGCTTAGGCAACCAAATGTTTCAATATGCTGCCGGACGAGCTTTGTCCTTGGAGCGCAACGCATCATTTCATTTAGACATAGCCGGGTTTAACGGCTACGAATTGCACCATGGCTTTGAGCTTTCAAGGGTTTTTGTGTGTCCGGTAGAAATTGCTTCAAAAACAGAAATATGCGATATTTTAGGTTGGCAGAATTTACCGGGTATTAAAAGAGTTTTAGCTCGCCCTTCTATGGATATTTTCCGGCGCAATGGCTTTGTAGTTGAGCCGCACTATCATTTTTGGCTAGATTTAAAGCATATTCCAAAAGCCTGTTATTTATATGGCTACTGGCAATCCGAACGCTACTTTAAAGCATTTGAACCTGTTATTCGCCAGGACTTTATTTTTAAAGAGCCATTAGATGAGCGTAATGCTGAATTGGCATTGGAAATTTCAAATACCCCATCGGTCAGTTTACATGTTCGTCGAGGAGATTATGTCAATGATCCCAAAAACAGCAATGTTATGGATGTTTGCTCTTTAGAATATTATCGTGAAGCGATTAACCATATCGCCAAGCGAATTGAACACCCAGTCTTTTATATCTTTTCAGACGATATTTCTTGGGTAAAAAAGCATTTATCGATGGCATTTCCTTGTGTATATATTGACCACAATGATGGATTGGAAAGCTACAAAGATATGCAATTAATGAGTTTATGCCAGCATCATGTTATCGCAAACAGTTCGTTTAGCTGGTGGGGGGCATGGTTGAACCCTGATCCAGAAAAAATAGTAGTCGCACCGAAGCATTGGTTTCGTAACGGAAATAATGATAGTGATTTGATACCTGATGCATGGGTACGTCTATGATGAATCGTAGTAATTTAGGGAAAGTGCCTGTCAGTGTGATTATTCCCTGCTATCGTTGTGCTGACACTATTAATAGAGCACTCGATTCAGTGATTGCCCAAACACTCCCCCCTGAAGAGATCATATTAATTGATGATTTTAGCAATGATGCCGAAGTTACTTTAACCGCCCTTAATCATCTTCGGCAAGTACATCAAAAAGCGAACATAAAAATTGTATTGCTTGATAAGAACAGCGGCCCAGGTAGTGCTCGCAATACAGGATGGGAAGAGGCTTCGCAACCTTATCTTGCCTTTTTGGATGCCGATGATAGCTGGCATCCAAAAAAGCTGGAAATTCAATATCATTGGATGGCAGCGCATCCAGACGTAGTACTTTCAGGCCATCAAACTATCAAGCTATCAACAAATGATACTTTGCCAAAATTGCCTGAGAATTTAGTTGTGCATAACATCAACAAATATAGTCTGCTATTTTCTAATCGTTTTCCAACCCGTTCAGTTATGTTAAAACGAGAAATAACTTATCGATTTTTGCCTGAAAAACGCTATGCCGAGGATTACTTGCTTTGGCTCACGATTATATTCAATGGTCATCCAGCCTGGTTTTTGAATATGCCAATGGCTTATTCGTACAAGGAAGATTTTGGTGATGGGGGGTTGACCGGTGATTTATGGAAAAATCAACAAGGCGTCTTGGCTACCTATCAACAAATTTACCAACTCGGCTTAATTTCAATTGTTGCGTTTATTTTGGCTTGCAGCTTTTCTTGCATGAAATATATACGGCGCTGGGGAATGACTAAATCGAGGTTTTTGTTTAACGGATTAACAGCAACTCCCAAGACCCCATGAAAAAAATCTGCTACGTAGCGACCATTCCAGCTGTCGTTAATTCCTTTTTGCGCGATCACATCCAGGCTGCATCAGAAAAATATGCAGTAACGGTAATCTGTAATTCTGAAGATCAGTATTTACTTGAAGGACTAAAGGCCCGCCTTATTATATTACCCATCGAGCGAAAACCGTCCCTGTGGAAGGATCTGCTCGTTCTAATTAAGCTAATCCAACTGTTTCGTCATGAGCGATTTGATATTGTTCATTCTCATATGCCCAAGACTGCACTACTCGGTATGCTGGCGGCATGGCTAACTTGTGCGCCTATCCGCATTAACACCTTTCACGGCGAGGTGTGGGCAACGCGGAGTGGCTGGCGTCGTAAAGCGCTCAAACTATTTGATCAATTGATTGGGGTGCTTGCGACAGATATTTTAGCGGTAAGTCCCTCCCAGCTAATGTTTTTGGTAAAAGAAGCAGTTTTGCCAGAAGGCAAAGCAAAAGTGATTGGTGCTGGATCGATTTGTGGCGTTGATCCGTTACGCTTTCATCCCGATCTGGAAATCAGGCGAACACTGCGAAATAACTTGGGTATTGCTCAGAATGCTACGGTAATTTTATTTGTGGGTCGCCTGAACCGTGATAAAGGGATGTTGGACTTGGCGACTGCTTTTAATTCGATTGCCAACATCAATCCACAGGTCACCCTTTTGTAGGTAGCTGCAGAAGAAGATGTACCTTTTAGTCGTATTCAGGAAATCTGTCATGCAGAACCTCATCGACAGCATTATGTAAGCTTTACGTCTACACCGGAGCAGTATATGGCTGCAGCCGATATTTTTTGCCTGCCGAGTTACCGCGAAGGTTTGCCTATGACTATTCTTGAATCCGCTGTCTGCGGAGTGCCCACGGTAGCGTCTCGCATTTATGGCATTACCGACGCAGTCGAAGAGGGTAGAACGGGCTTGTTATTTACTGCTGGTGATGCTGCCGGCCTTAAAAAATCTTTGCTAACGCTGATAGATGATCCGCTTTTACGGCAAAATATGGGTGAAGCCGCTCGACTAAGAGCATTGGAATTATTTCCAAGTCATAAAATTACAGAGGGAATGCTTGCGCTTTATAGTGAGTTGTTAGCTCAGCATTAAGCTTAGCTATTTTCCAGGAATGAAATGATTTTTAGGCGGGTGATACAATTAACAAATGTTTATCGATGCGTAGTGCGTTATGACAACTACATTACTTCAT
>CAIKYI010000357.1 GCA_903831545.1 uncultured Methylobacter sp.
AATCTGAGTTGATCAGTGGCTGAATAAGTATCTAAATTAAAAACATAAGTTTAATCCCATGTTCATCCTGCACAGCTCCAATAAAACCGAAAATCTTATTGTCCACTTAAGCACCGTTCTTAAAACGGCGCCCTTGGACTCGCCGTTTGCCAAAGAAGTTTTTTTAATTCAAAGTCAGGGCATGGAGCGTTGGTTATCGCAGCAATTAGCCAGCCAGTTTAAGGTTTGGGGTAATTACGAGTACTTGTTTCCAGGTAAGTTTTTTAGTTCGCTGGCGCAAAAAATCGATAACAACTTAAGCGATACGGCTTTTGAGCGTAACCTGATGCTGTGGCGAATTGAAGCGCTGTTGCGCAGACTTGATGGCGATGTTTTTTTGCCGTTAACACATTATCTGTCCGGTGAAAATGTTGCCCTGAAACGTTATCAACTGGCCCAGCAGTTAGCGCAGATTTTTGACCAATATCAAATGATGCGTCCGGATATGCTGGCGGCCTGGCAAAAGCACCAATTACTCTACCAAACCACAACCGAACGCTGGCAACAAGCGTTGTGGCTGCAAATTATCGCTCAGACCGGCAATAAACATCGCGGCTCGTTATGGCTGGAAGTCATTGCCAAATTAAACGACGCAGACCCCGGCACTTTTAGTCGACAACTGCCGGAACGCATATCGGTATTCGGGCTTAACACCATGCCGCCGTTGTTTATGAGTTATCTGCAAGGATTGTCAAAACACTGTCAGCTACATTTTTATCTGCTTAATCCGGCACAAGATTTTTGGGCTGATTTGGCCAGTAAAAGACAGCGCCTGGATGACGAAAACTTTACCGGACATCCCTTGTTATCAAGCTTGGGCCAGCAGGGTCGAGAGTTTCAGGAGATGTTGCTGGAACAGGTGCAATTTGATTTTGAACCGGAAAGCTTTGAAGCCTCACCGGCAAACACTACGCTGCAACAGTTGCAAAACGGCATCTTGAATAACCGGCTGGACGAGCAAGTTCTGCAACAGGATAACTCCATCAGCATTCATGCCTGTCATTCCCGAATGCGCGAAGTGGAAGTGTTAAAAAACCAGTTGCTGCAAGCCCTGGAGACTGATCCAACGCTGGAGTTGCGCGATATTGTGGTCATGGCGCCGGATATTCAGGTTTATGAGCCGTTTATCACTGCGGTTTTTGATGATATTCAACATGCAATAGCCGATCGCAGCTTGCGCCTCAGTAACAATGCGCTGGATGCGTTCATCCGTTTTTTAAATTTAAGCCAGAGCCGCTTTGGTTGGCAGACGGTATTGGATCTGCTGGAGCAACCTGTAGTCTATCCGGGCTTTGGGTTAGCTGAAGCCGAGCTGGAACTGATTAAACACTGGGTACAGGAAACCCGGGTGCGCTGGGGCAAGTCGGCGCAACACAAACAAGAACTTGGACTGCCCGCGCTCACCGAAAACACTTGGCAAGCCATGCTCGATCGCTTGCTGATGGGTTATGCGGTCGGTAACGAAGATGATTTTATCGTTGACATATTGCCCTACAAAGACATAGAAGGCTCGTCAGCACTGGCTTTAGGTGGCTTATGCGATTTTATGCAGCTGTTGTTTAAAGCCAGCAAAGCACTGAAACAGGCAAAATCGTTAAAAAGCTGGAGTACGCAACTTTATTATTATGCCGATCAATTACTGGGGGCCGCCGAACCTCTGGAGCGTCAGCAACTTAACGAACTGTTGGCAGAATTATCGGCCGAGTTGGCCGAGGTCAATAATGATGAGGTAGAGCTGCAAGTCATTATCAGTTGGCTGGAGGGCATGGTTGCCGAGCGCAAATCGTCCAACGGGTTTTTGCGTGGCCAGCTGACCTTTTGCTCAATGTTGCCGATGCGCACCATTCCCTTTAAAGTGATAACGCTGTTAGGCATGAATGACGGCGAGTTTCCCAAAATAGACCGCAACCCGACCTTTGATTTACTGGCGCAGAATTTTCGCAAAGGCGACCGATCACGTCGCGCAGATGATCGCTATCAGTTTTTAGAGATTATCCTGTCGGCGCGGCAACAGTTGATTATGACCTATATTGGCCAGTCGATCAGTCATAATGATGCCATTCCGCCTTCGGTGGTGATCAGCGAATTGCTGGAGGTTTTGCAAAATGACTTAACTTCCGCGCCAGCTGGACAGGTTAATCCACAGAGTTTCATCACCAAACATCCGTTACAGCCTTTCAGTAAACGTTATTTTGACGGTTCCGCCGACTTGTTCAGCTTCTCAAAAGCCGATTGCGAAATAGCCAGGGCGCTGTCTGACCGGGATCAGCAAACCAGTGCCGCTCAGGGGTTATGGTGGCAGGGAAGCATTGCTGAACAGGCAACTGAAGCAGAAGTCATAGAGCTGGGCGACTTGTTTAGTTTTTTTACCCATCCACAACGCTATTTTTTTCAAAGACAAATGGCTTTACGCTTTGATCGCCTGGAAGCCGATGCCGAAGAGCGCGAACCATTTAGCATCGACAAGCTGGACGCATATACGCTTTATCAGCAATGGATACAGCAAGCTTTAAATGACCAGCCGATCAGCGTAAAAAAACTGCAAGCACAAGGGCAATGGTTGGCGGGTGTGCCGGGTGAGTTGGAGTTTGAGCGTCAACAGCAAGTTGTTAAAACCTTTGTCGAACGGATCAAAGCCAAAAATATGGGGGAGGCCTTAGACGATTTACCGATTGATATAACCCTGCAAACAAACGGTGATCCGCAAGCGGAGGGCGCTCAAAACAATGTTAAATCCTATCGTTTGGTCGGCAAACTCGGCAACCGCTATCAAAACGGCAGCCTGATTTATCGTTACGCTGATTTAAAAGGTAAGGATTTCGTCTGCGCCCTGTTGCATCATCTGTTGATTAATCTTTTAGAGCCGCAGACTACGGTGTTACTCAGCGCTGATGAGGATTTGTTATTGTCGCCTGATCTGTGCAAACCGGAACTTTTAGCGGCGTTGCTGGACATTTACCGATTGGGTCAAACACAGCCCGATGCTTTTTTTGTCGAAGCGGCACTGGTTTATATCAAACAAACCGGCAGTCGCGTAACCAAGACTCCACTGGAAGTAGCGCTGGAGCAATTGACCAAAGCCGCTCAGCAGCCGTATGAGCCGGAACTAAAAAGGCTGTACGGTGGTATTGAAGATTTAACCGTGGTACTGAACCAGCGCTTTGAGCAGCAATGTCAAAGCCTGTTGCAGCCGGTTTGGAATGCCGCGCATTAAGGGTAGGTATGCAATGTCGGAGCGCCAAGTCCTGCTTGGCCAGTAACGGCAAAGCCTTAGCCAAGCAGCATAGATATCTACACAAGTAAAAATCGACGTCATTCCGGCAGGGATTGCCGGAATCCAGACTACATGGATGTAAAAACACGACTAAATGTGTATTTATGACGACCAAAAGTAATGTAAATACAAAGGTTTGCCATCCATGGCATCTAGATTCGCTATGCGTAACGAGTCCGGCAATCCATGCCTGGATGACGAGTTGTGTAGATACCT
>CAIKYI010000358.1 GCA_903831545.1 uncultured Methylobacter sp.
CTGGTGTTGTGCCGTGATAATAATGTACCTATGCGGGTAATGAATATTTTTGAGCAGGGTGCGGTAATGAGATTGATGAAGGGCGAAGAGATAGGGTCCCTTATTGAACGAGGAACAGATAATGATAAGTGATATTCAACAAGATGCATCAACTCGTATGAGCAAAAGTATTGATGCTTTAAAACATGAATTCTCAAAAATAAGAACCGGTAGGGCTCACCCCAGTTTATTGGATCAGATCAGCGTTTCGTACTACGGTACCGAATCGGCGCTATCTCAAGTTGCAAATATTGCAGTCGAAGATGCTCGTACTTTGACGATTACGCCTTGGGAAAAAGGTATGGTGCAAGCGATTGAAAAAGCCATTATGAAATCGGATTTAGGTTTGAATCCAGCTACCAACGGTATGGTTATTCGTATTCCATTACCAGCATTAACAGAGGAGCGCCGTCGCAATCTGGTTAAAGTTGTCAAGAATGAAGCGGAAAATGGTCGTGTTGCAATCAGGAATATTCGTCGTGATGCAAATTCGACTGTAAAAGAAGCTTTAAAAGAAAAAACCATTTCTGAAGACGAGGCCCATGCTGCTGAAGAAAAAATTCAAAAACTGACCGATCAGTATGTAAAAGAGGTAGAGACTTTGCTGGAAGCAAAAGAAGCAGATTTACTGTCAATGTAATTGGAATTTAAGCAATGTCTACGGATGACTCCAACAGTTTAGAATTAGCAAGTAATTCTTCTATTCCTCGCCATATCGCCATTATTATGGATGGTAATGGCCGCTGGGCTCAGAAAAGGTTTATGCCGCGTGCTATTGGTCATCAGGCTGGAGTTAAAGCTGTACGAAAAATTGTGGAGTACTGTGCTCGCCAGGAAGTTAAGGTTTTAACCTTATTTGCATTTAGCAGTGAAAACTGGCGTCGTCCTGAAGAAGAAGTTTCATTGTTGATGGGACTGTTTACGGCGACTTTGCAAAGAGAAATCAACAAGCTTGATCGTAATAACATCCGTTTGCGCTTTATTGGCGACAGAACCAAGTTTTCCGACAAGTTACAGGAAAAAATGCTGGAAGGTGAATTCCAGACAAAAGACAATAATGCTTTAACGCTGGTTGTTGCTGCAAATTACGGGGGGCGCTGGGATATGAGTCAGGCGTTCCAAACAATTATGGAAAAGATAATGGCAGGTGACCTGGAAAGTCAGGATATTAGCGAGCAGCTAATTAATCAGTATTTATCAACTTCAGATCTACCAGAACCCGACTTGTTTATTAGAACCGGCGGCGAACAACGCGTTAGCAATTTTCTATTATGGCAGCTCGCTTATACAGAGCTGTATTTTACTGAAACACTTTGGCCGGATTTTGATCAGCATTCACTTGAAGACGCCATCAAAAGTTTTAAAAGCCGACAAAGACGTTTTGGTCATACCGGAGAACAGATGCTTGATAAATCGATTACTTTAATTTGATCATTAGGTAGTAAAAATAACCTGCCATTATTTTCTGATAAATAAAAAACTAGTTCACTATATTCTTTAACTTAGTGAAAAAAACAACACTTCTAACTTCATCCAATAATTATAAAAATGTTACTACAGCGAATTATTACTGCATTAATTCTGGTTCCCTTGTTTGTGCTTGCTGTGTTTCAGCTGTCATCGGAATATTTTTCTTTGCTGATAGCTTTAATCACCCTATTGGCAGCTTGGGAGTGGACTAACCTGATTGGTATTAATACGTTGCTTAAACGTGGATTATTTCTAGTGGCGTTAATTTTGCCCATGCTTTGGCTGCAATTTTGGACCCAATTTTTGGAGTTGGTCGCGCAAAAATTTGATTGGCCGGATGTTAGGGACTATTCGGGGGCTTTGGAATGGCTGGTTACTGTCCCGGTTTTATTCTGGGTATTGACTATGATATTAATCAGAACCAATCCGGAAGCTGTATTAAAGCTTAAGCTGCGGGTTCCGTATAAGGCATTGATTGGTTGGCTTGTTTTATTGGCAACCTGGCTGTTTATGAGCAGGATGAGAGCTTTTTACGGCTCGGAAATGACGTTGTATTTTTTGTTTTTGATTTGGGCAGCGGATATTGCCGCTTATTTTACAGGCAAGAAGTTTGGTAAAACCAAGCTGTCTCCCGAAATTAGTCCGGGTAAAACTGTCCAGGGTATGTATGGTGCTTTAATAGCGGGTGCTGTTTGGGCAAGTGTTTTTGTTACTTATTATGCTTTCCGTAATGGTTTTAACTTTATGAGGATATCAGATTTTATCCTGCTGTCTGTTTTGACAGTATTGATATCTGTTTATGGCGATTTGTTCTTTAGCGTGGTGAAGCGTCAGCGTGGGGTTAAAGATACCGGATCCATACTACCTGGTCACGGTGGAATATTGGATAGAATTGACAGTTTGATTGCCGCAATTCCATTTTTCTATGCCGGCGTAGTAGTGATAGGGCTAATGTCATGAAAGGTATTTGCATCCTCGGAGCAACAGGTTCAATCGGCGTCAGCACTTTAGATGTGGTAGCTCGACATAGCCATTTATATAAGGTTATCGCGTTAACAGCTAATACTAATATTGATGCGCTTTATGAGCAATGTCTTGAACATCATCCTGAATTTGTTGTTGTTGTAGATAAGTCCAAAGCTCTGGTTTTTGAAGAAAAAATTAAAAAATCATCTATTGCTGATATAAAAGTATTGTCTGGGGCTAAAGCTTTGGAGCAGGTTGCAACGCTTGATAATGTCGATTCAGTCATGGCCGCTATTGTTGGCGCGGCAGGATTGTTACCGAGTTTGGCAGCGGCAAAAGCAGGTAAAACGATATTGCTGGCAAACAAAGAAGCCTTGGTTATGTCAGGTTCAATCTTCATGCAGGCTGTTAGCGATTCAGGCGCACAATTGTTACCCATCGATAGCGAGCATAATGCGATCTTTCAATGTATGCCGGCCGGTTATAAAACCGGTATGCAAGCCAAAGAGGCACGTCGTATCTTACTGACGGCTTCCGGTGGACCTTTTCGTGAAACGCCTGTTGAGCAACTGGTTAATGTTACCCCTGACCAGGCCGTGGCTCATCCAAATTGGGATATGGGCAGAAAAATTTCTGTGGATTCGGCAACCATGATGAATAAAGGCCTGGAGATGATTGAGGCCTGTATTTTATTTAATATGACACCGGATCAAATTCAGGTGGTGATACATCCGCAAAGCGTTATCCATTCGATGGTGGATTATGTCGATGGTACTGTTTTAGCGCAAATGGGCAATCCTGATATGCGGATACCTATCGCTTATTCCATGGCTTGGCCGAAGCGCTTCGATTCGGGTGTTGAACCACTCAATATTTTTGATGTCGGGCGTATGGATTTTCAGGAGCCTGATCTGGAGCGGTTTCCCTGTCTTCGATTAGCTTATGAAGCCATTGCTGCCGGTGGCATCATGCCGACCATTTTAAATGCGGCCAATGAAATTGCAGTAGAGGCGTTCTTAAATGAAACAGTTCGATTTACTGATATTCCGGTCATTATCGAAGGTTGTATGAAACAATTTGGGCTTAAATCTGCTGATACTCTGGAAATTATTTTAGAAGCGGATCAACAAGCCAGACAAGTATCTTTGAATATTATTGCCGAACTAAATCATTAATGGATTTTTTGCATACGCTATTTTATTTTCTGGTTGCCATCAGTATTTTGGTTTCCATTCATGAATTTGGACACTTTTGGGTTGCCCGTAAAGTCGGGGTAAAAGTACTCAGGTTTTCGATCGGTTTTGGTAAGGTTTTATATTCCTATCAGACCGATGCCAATGCCACAGAATATGTGCTATCGGCAATTCCGCTGGGTGGTTATGTAAAGATGGTTGATGAGCGGGAAGGCGAAGTTAAACAGGCTGATTTGCCATTTGCGTTTAATCGCCAATCATTATTTTCAAGAATAGCCATAGTAGCTGCTGGCCCCTTATTCAATCTGGCACTAGCTGTTGTCTTGTTTTGGAGTGTGCTGGTTATTGGCGAAATCGGCATAAAACCAATACTTGGTGCCGTTGCGCAGGTAACTTTGGCAAGCGAAGCTGGCTTTGTTGAAGGCGATGAAATTATTGCCATAAACGACAAAATAACGCCAACATGGACTGAGGTCATGACCGTACTGGCCTCTACCGCACTCGAAGGTGAGCTGAACATTAATGTTGCTGTAAAAAGTAGTGATGATCAGCATAATATCAGGACGCTCAAGCTGTCAGGCAAGGATACTGAAGACCCGGATCAACTATATCAACATTTGGGTTTTAAGCCTTGGACTCCAAAATTAAAGGCGATTATAGGTAAGGTATTGCCTGATAGCGCAGCATTGGCTGCCGGTCTACAGCAAGGCGATTTGATAGTGAGCGCAGATGACGTAACTGTTAAAGACTGGATGCAATGGGTAGACGTGGTAAAAAGTCATGGCGATATTGTCATAAAGCTTGTTATTGAACGGGATGGAGTCAGGCTTCCGATAGACATTACCCCTAAAGGTGTTCAGACTGGTGACAAAACCGAGGGTAAGGTCGGTGCTTCCGTTTATGTGCCAGATGAACTGATGAAGTCTATGCGTGTTGAATATGCCTTGTCCCCGCTGGCTGCAATTCCTGTTGCGATTGAAACTACTTATTTTTATTCCTTAAGCAGTTTGAAAATGATGGGAAAAATGTTGGTTGGTGAAGCATCGGTTAAGAATTTGAGTGGACCTATCAGTATTGCCGAATACGCGGGTCAATCTGCCACGATGGGCGTAGCGCCGTTTATAAAATTCATGGCTCTGGTTAGCGTCAGTTTAGGCGTATTGAATTTATTGCCAATACCGGTTCTGGATGGTGGGCATTTACTGTTTTTTGCGATAGAAGGACTAAAAGGCAGTCCGGTGTCCGAAAAGATGCAACTTTTCTTTCAACAAATAGGCATTGCATTGCTTTTGTCATTAATGGCATTGGCTATGTTTTTAGATGTTGAGCGTTTATTTCAATAATTAAG
>CAIKYI010000359.1 GCA_903831545.1 uncultured Methylobacter sp.
GAACCCGGAAGCAACCCCCAAGACGCCATTGGCCGGCTTGTCATAATTACTTTCCACCCGATTAATGACCTCTTGCAGGACATCACGGATCCGCTCAAACCCTTTCTTGCCGCGTAAATGCCGTTGTGCCACCTCAAAAATAGCCGTTTCGGCACTGGTAATGGCCTCCTTGGCTTTCGCATCGGTCGCGGTTGCCAGGGTACGAATGGTATTGGCAACGGTAATTAATTGCCGCAGTACCGATTTATCGCGGACAATTTGCGCATAGTTGGCGATATTGGCCGCGCTGGGCGTATCCTTTGCCAGAGTAATCAGGTAACTTAAGCCACCCACTGCCTCATCGTGGCCCTTGCTTTTTAGAAAGTTATCTACAGTAATCACGTCAACAGGATCACCGATAGCAATCAGGCGACTAATGGCAGAAAACAAGATCTTGTGTTTGCGTAAATAAAAGTCATCCGGTTCTAAAATCCCCTGAACCTTAACCCAGGATTCGTTATCCAGCATTAACCCGCCTAACACCCCTAGCTCAGCCAACAGAGAATTAGGAGGAACCGACGCTTGCTCGGTCATCGCGTTCATGCCGCCATGAACTCAGTGGCGATGGCATCCACTTCAATTAAAAAGTCTGCCAGGCTGGTGTAATTATCAATCACCCGGTCATCCGGGTGCTGAGCAATACCCGACTCACTGACATGGCCATCATTGGCCGCCTGAGCAGGATAACGATTAATGTGGATAATCAAGCCGCCACGGTCCCTTGATCAGCGTCGCTTCATTCTCAAAACGGACATCATCAATAACCACATAATCTAATGCATGATTGATCAGGCGCTTACTCATCAGCATGATCCAGATTTGGCGATGAATCAGCGTGCGTCCCCAATCAGTTCCCAAGGTTTGCATTAAGTACCGGGGCGACACACCCAACTCGGGAATGATGATCTCTTTGTGCTCATTGAGCAGCTGATCAACGTAAGTCGGTGCCAGACCAAAACCCTGAAGCACAAATTGTGCAATGGCTTTGATTGGTTGCGCAAAGGACAGCCGGATAAAGCCGTTATCGACTAAATGTTCAGCGGCGGTGGTTTTGCCGGACTGCTTGGCAGCGGCAAAGGCAATAATTCGTTGATGCATTTTATTCTTCTTTTTTTTTGGTTAAAAAGAGCGCCGGTAATTACTCCGGCACTAGAGAGGCGCACCAGGAAGTGCAGGTAAATCATTAAACCGGTTTAGGTAGCAGGATGATCGTCGTCATCATTGGCAAGATCCTTTAAAAACAGGCAGACCGCCAAAATAAAAATGGCGTAAATAGGCACGGATAAAAAAATGGCGTGGAGTATGTTCATAGTCGATATCTAAAATAATTCAAGAAATTGTCAGGGCTAACATAGGCTTAAGTTCGCCCTGTAAAGGCCCCAGGCATTCGGTTATTCTTTTGCTGAATCTTGGCTCCGTACAGCTCCCGTAAAATCAAAAAACGCAGAAACTCACCCTTATGATCAAAACCATAATCACGACCCAAAGACACAAAATCATCGTGAACCACTTCTTCAACCTTCGTTTTGAGTTCGGTGTCTTGGGCCATGGTTATTTATTCTCCAAAGATGTCGGAGCGGATTTGTTCGCGGGGAATGCCGGTTAGGCGTTCGAGCTGCCTTGCTCTATTGGGAGGTATTTCGATACGCTTAGATTTATTTTTAGTAAGCCAAGCACCTACATTTGACTGATTAATGCCGAGAGAATCGGCAATAAATTGCTGTGTACCAAAATTGCTAATTCTTTCTATAACATCCATCTTTAAACCCACTTATTTACTATGAAACAAATTATAGGTTATTTGGATAATAAATCAATAGGTTATTTGGATGCA
>CAIKYI010000360.1 GCA_903831545.1 uncultured Methylobacter sp.
CCTGCTTGAACAAGAACTGGGGCAACCGGTCAAAAATGTTTTTCGCAAAATTGAGCCCGCCATTGCGGCAGCTTCGCTGGGGCAAGTCCATCTTGCCGAGCTTAAAAATGGCGACAAAGTGGCTATTAAAATTCGTTATCCAGATATTGCCGAGGCTGTCGATGCCGAACTGCGTCTGATTGGATTGTTGCCTGGCGTCGGGCCGATTAAGCGCTGGGGGTTTGATGTTGAGGCTTATAAAAAAAGTCTGCGCGACAACATGCAACGAGAACTTGATTATCGCTCCGAAGCACAACGGCAGGACTATTTTGGACAGGCTGTTATTGTTCCTGGGTTACATGTTCCCTCAATCATTAAAGAGTTGTGTAGCGAACGCGTGCTGGTTCAAAGTCGCGCAGCAGGGGTGCCGATCGATAAAGTCAGCGATTGGCCGGTGCAGGAACGTTTGGCCATTGGTCAAATCTTGATGCTGACTTTGTTTAAAAGTTTGTTTGTCGCCGGTGAAGTGCATGGCGATCCGCATCCGGGGAATAGCTTTTACAGCCATGACCAAAAGGGTCGGCCGCAAGTTACCTTACTCGATTTCGGATGTACCCTTACCATTACTGAACCACGCAGACTGGCGCTGCTTAAATTAATCATCGGTTGTCGCGAACGAAACACCAGCAAACCGTTGGAGTGTTTTGTCGCATTAGGTTTTGATCAAAAGAAACTGGGCGCAATCAGTGGTTCGTTGCCTGCCTTGAGTCAATTGTTGTTTCAGCCCTTTTTAGTGAATTACCCGTTTGATACCGGGCAGTGGCGGCTGGGACAGTCGGTTAACGATTTACTCGGCGATTTTCGCTGGTGGTTCAGGTCGGCCGGGCCGTCAGACCTGTTTTTACTGGTACGTGCTTTTCAGGGATTGCTTCAGCAACTTAGTCAATTGGAGGTAAAACTGCACTGGTGGCCGTTACTGCAACAAGCGGTAGGAGCAGAGTTGATCCGGCAAGCTACCAGTTATCAGTTACCCGTCATACAGTCAGCGTCAGCAGTTACGGCGCTAAGTTTTGCTCAGCAGGCAAACTGGCTTTGTGTCCGTGTCACAGAAGCTGGAGAGCAGCGCGTGTCCGTTAAAATGCCTGCCGAAGCGGTGTTGGATCTTGAAAATCTTATTCCTGAACAGGTATTGGCAAGCATTAAAGCTTCAGGAAAAATTGATCTTAAATACTTGGGAGATAGATTACGTGCCGACGGCATTATCCCGCAGCAATTATTCGTTTTTGAAGACGGCACAAAGAGTTACAGTATTTGGCTGGAATAGATTTGTACTATTTAAGTTGCATAGAATAATGGAACAAAGATGATACGGATAGTTACAGATTACAGGGTAGTTCTACTTTGTCAGATTACAAGAACAGGCTATCCAAAAACGTCATTCCGGCGTAGATTGCCGGCCCCGTTAGAGCGCTTAGCTAATCCAGTGCCATGGATGGTAAGCTTAAAGCCATCCATGGCACTGGATACTCGCTTCCCTGCGAGTATGACGAGCTTTTGTATAGTCTGACAAGGTAGAAGTAGGCAAGTTTTTAAAAATCCGTGTAAATCCGTCCGATCCGCGTCATCCGTGTTCTATTTTTTTATTATTCTTAGTTATGGGGTTTATTTATTTCGAGTTGCCTTAGGGGCACAATCTGTTATCCCGCCTACCACAATAAAACCAATCATCCTCCCAGTTTGAATTTGCAATAAGTACTAAAACGTAATTATTTTTTAACGTCTTCCAGTTGTCACAAAACCTTAACCTTACTTTCATATAATGCTTTTAGAAACGCTTTCGTCGGGAAAGTGGAGTTAAGTCCGAGCCAATTACGCATGCAATTAAACTGGAATAAACGAAGTCACGCCCTAAGTTGGGCGGTCTGGGGCGGCTTCGCCCTGGCTCAGGCTGGAGTTGAAGGATACGCACAAGAAGTGCCGCAAGCCGAAGTCGCTGAAGTTGAACAAGCAAAAGCACCGCAGCAACCTGCTACATTTGATCTGCTGGAATTGCGCGTCAAGGGCAATAACCTGATCGAAAGAAAGCAGTTGGAACGTACCATTTATCCCTTTTTAGGCTTAAAGAAAAGCGTCGACAACGTGGAACTGGCGCGAGCAGCACTGGAAGATCTGTATAGAAAACAGGGTTATCAAACCGTATCGGTAGATATTCCTGAACAGGATGTGAAAAACGGTATTGTGTATTTGCAGGTTATTGAAGGCAAAGTTTCGCGCTTGCGGGTTAAAGATTCGCGGTATTTTTCGCTGGGTAAAATCAAGGCCGGTGTGCCGGAACTGGCGGAAGGTAATGTGCCCAACTTCCCCAAAATGCAGAAACAGCTTGCAGATTTGGGCAATGAAAGTCCCGATCGAAAAATCCAGCCGGTCTTGCGAGCCGGTGAAACACCAGGAACTTTGGAAGTTGATTTAAAAGTTAAAGACGAACTGCCCTTGCATGGCAGGATTGAGCTGAATGGGCGTAATACCTCAAGCACTTCGCGTTTGCGTCTGGTTTCGTCTTTGCATTACGACAATCTCTGGCAGGCCATGCACAGTGCTTCGTTGATGTATCAGGTTGCTCCCGAGGCCAGTGAAGAAGTCGATGTTTGGGCCGGTACTTATGCAATGCCGTTGTTTAATACAGATACGCGTCTTGCGCTTTACATGGTGCATTCATCGTCGAGTTCGCAGATTGCCAGTGCCGGAGCCTTGTCAGTATTGGGTATTGGTAGTATCTACGGCGCAAGGGTTGTTAAACCTTTAACAGCGCTAAATAATTATTTTCATAGTGCTACCCTGGGTGTCGATTACAAAGATTTTTCGGAAGATTTAAAGTTATTGGGTGCTGACACCATTAAAACCCCAATTGCTTATACACCGTTTTTGGCTCAATACACCGGCACCTTGCGCGGCAAGGAATCGATGACCAGTTTTGAAATGGGCGCGCATTTCTCGGTACGGGGTTTGGGTAACGAACAGGCACAGTTTGAGAACAAACGCTATCTGGCCAAGGCTAATTATATGTATCTGACTGGCGACCTTAAGTTTCAGCATGATTTGCCGTTGGGCATGGAAGTAAAAAATCACTTTGCCGGACAAATTGCCGATTCGCCGTTGATCAGTAATGAGCAGTTCTCCCTGGGTGGTGCGCAAAATGTTCGCGGTTATTTTGAAACCCAGGCGCTGGCAGATGATGGCATATTTGGTTCGTTGGAGCTGTATTCGCCACATTTGGGGGCATCGGATTGGGATTATATGAATAGCTTGAAACTGCTGGCATTTGTTGATGCCGGTAGAGGTTGGGTCAAGAATCCCTTGCCAGGTAACTCAAAGGGAAACACTTTAAGTAGTGGTGGCGTAGGTTTGCACTTTTTAGTATGGAAACATCTTACCGGTGCGTTTGATATCGGCGTGCCGTTTCAATCCGTGTCAACGGTTAAAAGTGGGGATCCCCGTATCCATTTTAGTATTGCGACAGATTTTTAGAGAATTGTGCCAGGCAAGTTTATAGCTTTTTTTGTGGGCGTTGCTGGTGGGAGCGATGCCCACGTTGAGATTAAAGATAAAGACCAATAACCGTCGCATAGTGCGACCAGGGTTGCCGCTCCCATTAGCGGAACCCAAAACTATTTTTGATAGTGTAAAGCTAAACCCGTTGTGAGGCGGGGGCAGAAAACTGCGGGTCTTGGCAACAAGACGGCTGGGTTATCACTGACTAAGCATGTTAATTATTTTTAGTAAAGGTTACAACCATGTCCAAAAGACCGCATCCTACAGCCATTAAATCTTCTGATGATTTTTTCAGGCTCAAACCACTGGTCGCCGCCGTGCGCATCGTCATAGCGGGTGGCTTGTTTGCGGGGACGGTTGCGCAAGTTCATGCGGAGTTGCCGGTTCCCGGAGTGGCAGCCGTAGGAATCACACCGGCTATGCCCTGGGTTGGTACTGGTGCGGCCACAAATGAAATAATTCACAATGCGACCAATCCTGATGCGAGTACCGATACATTACGGATTAATCAATCGACACCTAAGGTCACGCTCAACTGGCAAAGTTTTAATGTAGGCAAAGACAATACTGTTCAGTTCGTTCAACCTGACGCTTCCTCAATTGCGTTGAACCGCATTTATCAAGGCGATCCTAGCCAAATTCTTGGTCATGTAACGGCCAATGGCCAGATTTATCTGGTCAATCAGAATGGCTTTGTGTTTGGTAAGGATTCGACAGTTGATGTACGCGCTTTAGTTGCTTCGACGCTGAGTGTATCTGACCAGGTTTTTAATGATGGTATTACTAAAGTTGCAGATATCGGTGGTAAGGCAGCTTTTGAGGGAACGGGTGATTTTTATCAGAAGAATGCTGATGGCAGTTTCAAGTTGGGTCCAGATGGTCAAAAGATAAAAATTGCAATAGAACTAAAGACCGGAGCTCGAATTAAATCAACAGAAGGTGGTCGTATAGTTGTTCTGGCTCCAACCATATTAAATAGTGCTGAGGTTGAATCTAAAGGCGGTCAGGTCATTATGGCTGCTGCAACGGACAAAGTATATTTGCAGGAAGCTGGTTCCAATAGCGACGTACGTGGTTTGTTGGTTGAAGTTAAAACCGGAGGGAAGATTGAAAATCTGGGGGCGATTGCTGCTGATAGAGGCAGCGTAACCTTGATTGGATTTGCAGTTAACCAGGGTGGGAAGGTATCTGCTACAACATCTACAAATGTTAATGGAACGGTTCGACTTTTAGCCAGAGAAAGTAGTGAGGCAGTTTTAGATGCCAATAACCGATATCAAATAGAATCAAAAACCACAGTACGATCCATTGATAATGGAGATGGTTTGGGTGTTTCTGCGAATGTTAATTTAGCTGAGGGTAGTAAAACCCAAATATTACCTGAGTTTGAATATGTATCAACATCAGGAAAAATATTAGAAACAACTGCCGTTGATGGGCAGGTTCAGCTTAAATCCCATGTTGAAATCATGGCAAACAAAGTCAATTTAAAAGCTGGGTCAGAAATTTTAGCTCAGTCGGGTAATGTCGATATTGTCGCAACTGAAAACCCTACAAATCCAGTTGTGAATGGTACGTCTAAGAATACAAGTCAAATTATTATCGATTCTGGCGCTAAGATTGATGTTTCTGGTCTTGATGCGACTAAGGCAATGGAAAGTAATATTGTTTCGGTTAAGTTGCAATCTAATGAGTTAAAAGATGCTCCCTATCAGAAAAATGGTGTTTTGTTTGGTAAAACTGTGCTTTTGGATGTCAGGGTTGGATCTAAATTAACCAATATTCAAACTATGCTTGATAGCATGCAACATGGTTTGGCCGAACGCCTTGGAACTGGGGGGCAAATAAATTTACAATCAGAAGGCGAAGTTGCTGTAAAAACAGATGCTGTACTAGATTTTTCTGGAGGAGCAGTTACTTATTTAGGTGGGCAAATAACGACGACAAAGTTGACCTCAAATGGTCGTATTTATGATATTTCCACCGCTGATCCATTGTTAACCTATGATGGTGTATATGGTGAAGTTGTCAGGGTTGATCGTAAATGGGGGGTAACCACAACCTGGAAAGTAGACGGCCCATTTATGCTTAGTCGATTTGAGCCAGGTTATATACAAGGACAAAATGCGGGCTCTTTATTTATTAAGAGTAACGGCGCCCAGATGGATGGAACACTTTTTGGACAGACCATTAACGGCACAAGGCAGCGGAATCAGGATCTTCAAGCAAGAGGTGGGTCTTTTACTATGGATACCCAACTATCGCCATTGTTTAGCCAGGATATTATTTTTTCCAATCAAAATGATCTGGCC
>CAIKYI010000361.1 GCA_903831545.1 uncultured Methylobacter sp.
AAGGTCTAAAAAAATGTAGCTTTGCATAGTTTGGCGTGTCTGGTTGAAGTTCAAATCGTGCGCTAAGGGCTTGCCATGCCTGCAATCGGTTAGTCAATGCAACGCCTAACGGTGTTTCATGACAAAGAATAATATCCCTATAATCGTCCGGATTTAAATTGTGAATAAAATTGGGAATGCCATCGTCATAGTTATCTTCAAACTGGCACACACTGGCAATAGCATGGCCTTGATGAATCGGTGAACGGGTGGTGCTTTGTACCTTGACTTTAAAGCCCTGGCCCTCCAATTCACGGCCAAGCAGATAAGCGGGCGCGTTGCATTCGCCGGTACCCAAAACCAAAATCGGGCGGGTTTTATCGGGAATGAATCCGCTGTTATAAAGCTGTTCAATAACATCGTCTTCCAGAGTGATCGGCGCGTCCAAACCTACCCGGCCCGGCCACGCCAACAACGCTTTCTTGCAAGCGCCATTACCGGAAACATTGACAGTGATGCTGTCTATGGCGATGTTCTGACTGTCTTCAAATTGCAGTAATCCTTGCCTGAAACACAGCCATGCCACTGCCACGCCAGCTTCATTCTCCAAAGTTGCACGATCATCCGGATGCGCAAAATTAACCAGACTGACAATAAATACTTTTTCAAGTTCGGGATTGACTGACTGGTAGGCTTTGATCAGTCGTAAAAAAGTTTTCCCGGTACTGATTTCATCATCGATTAACATCAGCGTTTTAGCCGACAAAAACTGTGCTCGATGCTTTGGCTGCTCTGGATAATACAGGAAAAAGTCGGTCGCATGACTGTGCGCTTCTTCAAACTCAAGTCGCTCAAGGCCCTCCAGATGATAACGGGTAGTCTGAATGAACAAAGCCTGTTCCGCGCCTTCACGACACGCGGCTTCAAATACCCCGTAACCCAAACCGGTTGCGGTTTCCGCCATGCCAATCCAAACCGAACCGGTTCCGGCGCCACGCTCCAAAACCATGCGGGCCAAGGCCCGGTAAGACCAGCTCATCAGCTTGGGCGATACCGGATAATGCTTGCCCAAAACTTTGCTGACCAACAAAAACTTGCGTTTGCTACTGACTCTGGCCGCAAAGCCCAGCAAACGATCGAGCGGAACACGTCCGGGCTCTAAATCAAGCTGCAAAGTTCCTGTATCCAGTTTTATGGTTAGTGTTTTAGACATATCTTCGTTCTGGTTTTGGCTAAAGGTAAAGCTGTGATTAAAGTGTTGTGTAGGATAGAGTGTAACGAAACCCATCAACATCGGTTGAATCAAGATGGGTTTCGCTTTCGCTCTACTTAATCAGAATATTTCCCTGCGTTCTGGTTTTGGCTAAGGGATTAAAGTGCGGTTGAAAGTTGCTGATTGTAGGATGGGTAGAGCGATAGCGAAACCCATCCTACAATCAGCTTATTTCCCGCAGCACTACCGGCGTATTAATCTCGGTCACTCGAAGTCCATAACGAATGGTCGGCATTTGAAATACCTGACCTTTAATACTGCGCAAAGCAATATGCGCCAGGTTTGCGCCGGCCAAACAGGCCATACCAAAGCCACCGGAGGGCCGGGGATTGATTTCCAGCAACCTTACACCGTTAACGCCTTCTTTAAACTGAATATTAAACAAGCCGTTGAGACGGTAATGTGTCGTCAATCTTTTCACCATGCCGTCAATCTCGGCATTATTGTCAATCATTTGCCCGCCGCCAGCCAGTTGCGATTTTTTGCGTTGTACGGCACTCAGCAACTCGCCATGCCGCGCTGCACAATCAACGCTCCATTCCGGTCCGCCCAGATGCTCCATCACCAGCAAGGTATCAAACTCAGTCGTGTTAACCATGCCGTGTCTTAATTCTTGCAAGGGAATCTGATACTCCACACCTTTAAGCAATTGAGTGATACTGTCGCGCTGCGTATCCAAAACCCGAAAACCCAGACCGAACACCGAAACTGCCGGTTTTACGCAGAGGACTTTATGCGTTGCCGATAACTCGTCAACCGCACTATCAAACGCCTCACGATTTTTAACGGCAATAAAATCCATGGTTTTTGCAACGTCAGCAGGCAACGCGGTATAAAAATCAGCTTTGTTATGCAACAAGCTCAGCGTATCAAAATCAGCCACGGACACAACCTGCACCCCTATCGCCTGAAACAAGCCATGATGTTTCGCGATTAGCGCCGCTGCTTTACCGGGCCAAAATAACTGAACATTATGCTCTCTGCAAAACGCCACACACCATTCAAGGTACTCGTAATCAGTCAGTTCAGCCGGTTCCAGATAACTTTCATCCGCTGCCAAAAAAGCCGCCGCGTGGGCATAAGTATGAGTACAAATAAAGGTGACTTCACCAGCCGGAA
>CAIKYI010000362.1 GCA_903831545.1 uncultured Methylobacter sp.
AGCGGGGATCATTTTTTTTATTTCCTCCAGAGGCAGGTCACTAAGCATATCGGTATCGATAAGTCCTGGTGCCACGCAGTTTACGGTAATATCGCGTTTTGCCAACTCCAAAGCCAGCGCTTTAGTCGCACCAATAATGCCCGCTTTTGCGGCGCTGTAATTGACTTGTCCACGGTTGCCCATTAAGCCTGAAACCGAAGATAACGTCACAATACGCCCCGGCTTACGTCGCCTGACCATAGGCATTACCACCGGCTGCAAGACATTATAAAAACCGTCCAGATTGCTGTGTATGACACTGTCCCACTGCTCACCTGTCAACGAGGGAAATGCGTTATCGGCCGTAATGCCGGCGTTACAGACCACGCCATAGTATGCGCCGTGGCTTTCAATATCCTGATTGATTTGTTCGTTACATTGTGCCCTGTCGGCAATATCGAATTGCAAAATACGGGCTTGTTGACCCAGTTGCTTGATTTCAGCCACGACTTCCTCTGCCTGACCCAGTTGGCTACGGCAATGCACAACCAAATCAAAGCCCTGCCTGGCCAGATACAACGCAATCGCTTTACCGATGCCACGACTTGAACCGGTCACTAAAACAGTTTTTTTCATAACATGCTCATGAATTAATTAATGGAGACTGATAAACATTGAGCTTGGCTGTAACCTCAACACCAGCCCCCTGAATTAGACAATCAAAAACGCCCAAGCCCTCATCCTGCAAGATTTTTTCTACCTGTATGGTTACTGTTGAACCCACCTTAAATGCGTCAACATTGCTTAGGTAGCGCCGGGTTCCCAAAAGAAAACCAAGTCTGATGGGAGCATTTTCCTGCCTTGCGATTATGCCAACAAAGGCCGCTATCGCTTGCGCCATATATTCAATTCCTGCCCAGGCAGGAACGGTTTCATGATCTCCAAACAAACCATCGTCGCGCACCATCAGTTCAGCCGTCAAGCCCTGGTCATCGTGAGTAATGATGCGATCCAGTAACACCATACAGCCACTATGTGGAATCAAATCATCTATTTCGTTCATGCCCGTCCCAAAATAATAGACAAATTATTGCCGCCAAAAGCAAAAGAATTGCTTAGACAGGTCTTAATTTTACGTCCAAGCAAATCCCCCTGTTTTACCAACAAAATACTGGCCATGTCAGTATCCACTTCATCATCGCAACTATTGGGAATAAGCACTCCTGATTCATCATTGCCAGTCAGTAACAACCAGCAAAAAGCCAGTTCCAGTGCTGCAGCAGCGCCCAGGGTGTGTCCGGTCATACCTTTGCTGGAACTTGCAGCCACCGTTGCTCCAAACAAAGCATTTACCGCTTTACTTTCCATCGCGTCATTCAAAACCGTAGCCGTACCGTGTAGATTGATATAATCAATTTCAGCAGGATTTTTTCCTGCCTCATCCAGGGCAAGCTGCATTGCCCTGGTAACTTGGGTCGCCTCCGGGTCAGGTGCAGCAAAATGATAGGCATCGCTGGTTGCGCCTATGCCCTCCAGAACTACCGGCCCCGGTTCTTTACTCAGCACAAATAGACTGGCCGCCTCGCCAATATTGATACCATCACGATGCAAGCCGAAAGGCTTACATAATCCGGTACTGATCGATTCAAGCGCCGCAAAGCCATTAAGGGTCAAGCCGCATAAACTGTCTGCGCCGCCCACGATTACAGCATCACAAACGTCCAGGCTAATTAAACGTCGGGCCGAAGCAAAAGCTTTGCCACTGGAAGAACAGGCTGTTGAAATCGTGTAGGCAGGACCTTTAACACCTAAAAAGTCCGCCAACAAATCCGCGCCAGCACCCATTTGTTGCTGTTTGTAATGAAAGCTTTCCGGCAATTCACCATGTTCAGCCCAATAAGCCAGCGCAAGCTCGGTGTTACGGACACCGGAGGTACTGGTACCCAGCACAATACCAATTCTTTCAGCACCAAAGCGCTGGATCATAGCCGTTACAGAGTATTCGATCTGACTGACTGCTGCCAGTAACAGCCGATTATTGCGGCAGTTGTAGATACTGTATTGTTCAGGAACTTCCGGCAGATCCGCTACAACAGCGCCAACAATCCTTCCAAACTCGGCGCTTAGCTCCAGTCCCGAACGGTCACCAGCCAACAAACGCTTTAA
>CAIKYI010000363.1 GCA_903831545.1 uncultured Methylobacter sp.
AAAAGATATAAAGTCTCTGGACTTAAGTGGTTATGATCTGGTGATTACCGATTTTGAACCTGTCACTGCCTGGGCTGCAAAAATGCAGAAAAAAAAGGTATTAGGTATCGGTCATCAATATGCCTTTAATCATGCCATTCCTAGGTCCGGGTCAGATCCCATTGCCAATCAGGTCATGAAATATTTTGCGCCTGCTGATGTCGGAGTTGGTTTGCACTGGCATCATTTTGGTCAAGCTATTTTGCCGCCCATCATTGATACACCGGAACTCCCCAAAAGTATTATCAAGAACAAGATCATTGTTTATTTGCCTTTTGAAGATCAAAACGAAGTTATCAAGCTTTTGTCTCCATTTGAAAACTTTGAGTTCCATATTTATTCTCCGGATGTGGTTCTGTCCAAATTTGCTCATATCACTTGCAATCCGCTGTCTCGCGTCGGGTTTCAAAAAGACTTGTATGATTGTGCTGGCATCATAAGCAATGCCGGATTTGAATTGGCCAGTGAGGCTTTACAACTAGGTAAAAAAATTCTTGCCAAGCCTTTGCATTCACAAATGGAACAAATTTCCAATGCTGCAGCTCTCCATCAGCTTGGTTATGGTCATACTATGAATGATATGGATATTGCTGTTATTGAGCGCTGGTTGCATGATAATAACGCCGTTCATATTACCTATCCGAATATTGCTAAAGTTATCGTGCAATGGATACAAAACGGTATGCCTGAAATGGATAATGATTTTATTGAAAGCATCTGGGATACCGTTGATGTTTTACATATCGAGCAATAGTATTTTAAGTTATAACGCTCAATTTTCCGGTTATTGAGCTTGTAGCCGGTTTGCCTTTAACTGCGTTAAAGAATTACTCTACATAAATAGCGGGATTAAGGTTTTTATAAACGGGAAGCTGTCCGGCGTCAACTATCCTGGCCGGGTGACGTCGATTTTTACTTGTGTAGATATCTATGGTGATGGGGGAGGCGAGTTTGGAAGTAAGGCTAAAAGGAGTTTAGGTAATTAAACGATCTGTTATTTACCTAAATTCAAGTGCCTTTAATGTAAATCATGGTGTTTTAAATGTTGTAGTCCGGATTCACTATTGAGAGTCTTGCCCCCCGTTTAGTGAATCCAGCCCATTGTTGCACCTAAGAGCGGAAAGCTCTATTAACCTTGAGATGTTTTTAATTGTTGCTGGATAAAATCATCTGCGGATAAATCTTCGGAAATTTTTTTCATTATCATATTCCTAGTTTCAAGGCTGACTTGAGTGCGATTTTTTCCTGAATCGTTAATTAAAGGAAGAAAGCAAAGTCTTACCTCAATTTTATCCAGACTCAACATTTTGATTAGGTGTGAGACAAAGTCATCGTCACCGATAAAGGGCGCGTGCTCTAGTGCTGGGCCTTGGTATTTAAGTGCTATGGGTTGTATGGGTGATTTTGTTAGTAGCGCGGGTTGAAACAAAGAGGAGTGAAAATTAAGTACTTCTTTGCCGTTTGTTGTTGTTCCTTCAGGGAAGGCAATAATGTTATTTTTTTGTTTTAACAGCCATACCATTTTTTCGGCAGTAGTCCGAATATGTTGCTTGTCACCACGTCGAATAAAAATAGTACCGCCCTGCCTAGCAAGATAACCAATAATGGGCCAGCGCGAAATGTCACTCTTGGCAACAAAATAGGCAGGTAAAAACTGACCTATAACGATGATATCCAACCAGGAAATATGATTGCTTACTAAAAGCGCTCCTTTTTCGGGTTGCACTCCGTCTTTGGTGATTTCAAGCTTAACAATTGCACTGAACCAACGTAACCACAACGTTTTAAGTGCATCCTGCTTGGCTCTAGCGCTATTTGTTGAAAATATCAAATTAATAGCGGGAAACATACCAGCGGCGATAATGAGTCCGTTGATAAACAGGATGATGATTAAAAAAAGTTTATAGTACAGCCGCATTTTCAATTTCATTACCTGCCTGAAAGCCTCTCATATAATGTTTGCTGTAACGCTCTTGCAATTTGTCGAGCGGTAGTAGTACGAATAAGTCCATGCAATTAAAATCTTCATCCCAATAAGGTTCTCCGCATACTACGGCTCCGAATCTAAAGTAGGCCTTCAGTAATGGTGGAATACCGGATTCATCCCGTTGGCATCTTAAATGATTGGGTACGGGAATACTTGGGGTGACTTGCATTGAAGTTGGGGCAATGTTTTTAGTGTCGATGTTTCGATATACTGCATCAATTGCGAAGCCGCTTGGACCTGGAGTGATGCTTGCGCAGCCAAGTAAGTAATTAAACT
>CAIKYI010000364.1 GCA_903831545.1 uncultured Methylobacter sp.
CCCCCTGCAGGAGGTCAAACTGGAAGGCCACCTCACGGGAACGGTGGGAGATTCTGAGCAGGCCGCTGCCGGCCCTGTTGCCAGGCTGCTGCACAGCGGCGGCTTGGCTGGCTTGATAGATTGACAGCTCATCAACGCCCAGTTGTTTTATTTCTTCGACGGTTTTTACTGCCGTATTAAGAATAAACAACGCGCCAAAATAAGGGGCTATGGTTGTGCCTAAGGAGTTAAAGGCTTGCGTTAGTGTTAGCCGACTTGAAGCAGTTTCGGCACTGCCCAACACAGTGACGTAGGGATTTGCCGCCACTTGCAATAAGGTAATGCCTGAGGCTAACACAAAAAAAGCGGTCAAAAATAAAGGATACGAGCGTGTACTGGCGGCTGGATAAAATAGCAAACAGCCAACGCCAGCCACTGCCAAGCCAGCAATAATGCCGCCTTGGTAATTAATTTTTTTAATAAGATAGCTACTCGGTACAGAAACAACAAAATACGCCATGAAAAAGCAAAATTGAATGAGCATGGCTTGTGCATAATTCAAGGTAAAAACAGCTTTGAGATGCGGAATTAAAATATCATTTAAACAGGTTATAAAACCCCAGATAAAAAACAGCGAGGTCAATACCGTCAACGCGCCCCAGTTGGTTTTTTCATTGTTGTCAGCGGTATGAGATGCCATTATTCTGTCACGGTAAAGGTTGCTGATTCATTACCAATCATAACGTTAAAGTCACCCGCTTCAACAATTCGCTTCAAATCCACACCGATAAACGATAAATCGGCAGGGGTGAGCGTAAAGGTGACGGTTTCTGTTTGATTGGGATTTAATTCGACTTTTTTAAAGGCTTTGAGTTGTTTATTCGGGCGCGTTACTGACGCGGCTACGTCATTAAGATACAACAAAACCACTTCTTTACCTTTGACTAGCCCAGTATTTTTAACCTGCACGGTGACATTAAGCGTTTCTGAGCGAGTTATGTTGTGTTTTTCTAACATCAAGCCGCTGGTTGCAAAGCTGGTATAACTTAAGCCATGAGCAAACGGATACAGCGGCGAATGGACATTCGGCTTAAAGACTTCGCTAGGTTTGTAATCATAAGGCGTAATACCGTTAGTATTTCTTGGGTAAGAAATCGGTAATTTGCCATTAGGGTTGTAGTCACCATATAAAATATCAGCAATCGCTACGCCACCTTCCATGCTCGGTAAAAAGCCCAGCAAAACGCCTGCGGCTTGGTCGGCAATCGGTGTAATAATGCGTGGACGACCACCTAACATCAATAGAATGACAGGTTTACCCGTAGCAAGAACGGCATTAGCAAGTTTCATTTGTGCGGGTTCAAGAGCAAGTGATTCAATATTGCCAAAGGTTTCAATATAGGTTTTTTCACCCAAACAAAGCAGCACATAATCATGGTTTTTTGCTTCAGCAATGACTTTATTTATATCCTTTTCAGTATCAAAAGAACTGCCCTCAATGTATGTGATTTTACCCGTCGATTTTTGTTGCAAGGCTTTTAATACCGTGGCTTTATCGTGCGGATACAGGCTTTCATTACCCCCATTCCAAGTCATTGTCCAGCCGCCGTTCAGGACACTCAGTAAATTAGCCGTTGGCCCTGTTACTAAGATAGACGCTGACTTTTTTAGCGGTAATACAGAACCTGTATTTTTTGCCAACACAATAGACTCATGCGCCGCTTGCTGGTTGATCTGCTGGGCTTCAGCAGTGGCAAACTGACTGATGGGTAAAAAAGTCGTGTCGGGGTTAAATAATCCAGTCTGATATTTAACCGTGAGTATTCGTGTAACTGCTTCATCAATACGCGCCAACGGCACTTCATTGGAGTTAACCAGCTCAAGTAATAGCTCACTAAATGAAAAATCATTCGGCACCATACTCATATCAATGCCTGCCATGACTGCAATTTTGACCGCTTCCTTAGGTGAAGCCGCCAGCTTGTCGCGGGTATAAAGCCGTTGTATATCTTCCCAGTCTGACACGGTAACACCTTTAAAGCCCATTTCTTCACGCAAAATTGTAGTCAAATAATGATGATTTGCATGACCAGGAATACCATCAACTTCGCCAGAATTGACCATAACTGTCGGTGATCCTGCTTTTATACCTGCTTCAAAAGTAGGTAGAAAATACTCGCGCAGCATTCTTTCGCTTATCCACGCAGGGGTTCTATCCTCACCATTAAGGGGAAAACTGTAACCAACAAAATGCTTTAAACAGGTTGCAGCCTTATCAGGCGCGGAAAAATCAGTGCCTTGATGACCTTTGATATAGGCTGAACCCATAACAGTCGCTAAATGCACATCTTCGCCATAAGTCTCCCATAAACGCGCCCATAATGGTTGACGACCGATATCCATCACAGGATAAAAATTCCAAGCTAAACCAGAAACTTTGATTTCACGGGCAGTAATTTCGCCTTCTTTACGGCTTAATTCAGGATTAAACGTGGCTGCCATATTGATGGCTTGTGGAAATAAGGTGGCATTTTTCGTGTAGGTCGCGCCGTGAATTGCATCAATTCCATAAATAACGGGAATTTTTAAACGACTTTTTGCCGCCGTGTCTTGTACTGTCTGCATTATTTTTCGCCACGTTTCAACAGACCGTCCTTTATCAAACGGCGTATTCAAAATAGAGCCGACATGGTGATTGTTAATGGCATCATCGAGTTTAGCGGTATCCATAGGAAAATCGGCATTGGGGTCGCCACCAATCACGGAAAAATCTATTTGCGTCATCTGCCCGACTTTTTCTTCCAGTGTCATTTGCGACAACAAATTGCTGACCTTATCGGCAATGGTGGTATCTTTGCGACTGATTGTCTCCATCG
>CAIKYI010000365.1 GCA_903831545.1 uncultured Methylobacter sp.
CTTCAAACATTGAATTTTCTAAAGGTGAAACATGGGTGCCCAGATTAAAATCAACTGTTGGTTCCCATTTTTCAGTGAAAACTTTAGGTGAATTGGGAGTCTCAAAAGACATGTCTTTAGTATAAATTTTCTGAATGGAAAATTGTTTTTCTACTGTAGTGTTTTCTTCGCTCATGGTAAATTTCTATGGTTGGTGGTTGGAAAGTCGTAGTGGGCAGGGAAGCGGTTTTGGATTATCCCAGTTTGCTTGCGGGTTTGTTTTTTTGTTTGTTTTCTGATTTTATGGGTAACTTATAGTCGTTTTCCCACGCTTGCATGCCGCCGGTAATCACGAAAACTTGCTCAAATCCTGCTTTGGAAAGTATCTTGCCAGCTGATGCGGAGCGGGTTCCGGTTTGGCAGGCAATTAAAATGGGTTTGTTTTTGTTTGCTTCCAGTTTTGACAGGTGAGTTGTTGCCAAGTCTCCCAATGGCGTGTTGATGGAATTTTCGATATGGCTTTTAAGAAACTCATCAGGTTCTCGAACATCGATAACAATGGTGTCACTGTCGTTCATTTTGGCAACAGCCAGTAAAGGCGAAATGGCACCAAATTTTTTGAATGCGGTATCGATTAACTCTTGGATTAACAAAAAAGTAACGACTGCCAAAGCAAGAGATAAGATGTAGTGGTTTAAAATAAATTCTAGATAACGGTCCATGGATAGTTTTGTAATGTTAAGTTAAAAATGAATTAGTGGTTATTAAGTGCAGAAAATATCCAGCATTATTTTAATAAGCAACAACATACGGACATCGCCAATAAAATAACAAACATTTTATGGATGTGACATTAACTTTAAGCTGAATGCTACTCTGGCTAAGTCAGTATCCTTTTTATGTGTTTGCCAGACTTTAATTTTTATAGGCAGGCACAATTTTCCGGATTACTGAGTCTGTTTAAAAGAACCTGTTAAGAATTATTTGTACACAACTTTTGTCAACGTGTATTAATATAATGTCTAAATTGATTATGCTCTTGGCAGGTAATCAAAACAAAAAAACCAGTAAAACTGGCAAAATAATACATCACTACGATCATTTTGTGTAATGAAGAATAAAATGGAGTACGAAAGTGATTAATTTTGTACGAGTAGTAGTGATATTAATTTTTTTAGTAACAGTAAAGAAGGATTAAGATGTTAAATCGGCCAAAGCCAGTGGTATTACTGATCCGTGATGGATTCGGTTACACTGAGGACAAAGATTATAATGCCATTTCAATGGCGGACACGCCTTGTTGGGATAAATTACAGAAGGATTGCCCCTCGACCTTGTTAAGTTGTTCTGGTGCTGTAGTGGGATTACCAGGCGGACAAATGGGCAATTCGGAAGTTGGTCATGTCCATATTGGTACAGGGCGTTATGTGCCCCAAGACTTTTCAAAAGTTAATGACGCAATAGTTGATGGCAGTTTTTATGCTAATCCGGTTCTTTGTCGGGCCGTAGACTTGGCTAGAGAAAAGAATAAAGCTCTGCATATCATGGGCTTGCTGTCACCTGGTGGAGTGCATTCCCATGAAGAGCAAATTGTGGCCATGGTCGAATTAGCCGCTAAGCGAGGTCTTGATAAAATTTATCTTCATGCTTTTCTGGATGGTCGTGATGTTCCACCTAAAAGCGCAATGGCGTCTCTGGAATTGCTTGACGCAAAATTTAAAGAGTTGGGTGTGGGACGTATTGCTTCTATTGTGGGGCGTTTTTATGCCATGGATCGGGATAATCGTTGGGATCGCGTCAAACGAGGCTATGACCTGATTGCAAAAGGCGAGGCTGAGTTTACTTCGGCTTCTGCACTTCTGGGTTTGACTGCCGCTTATGATAGAGGTGAAACAGATGAATTCGTTTTGCCTACTGCAATTTTTGGCGTCGATAATCAGACCGTGAAACTTGATCAAGAAGATTCGGTGGTATTTATGAATTTCAGAGCCGATCGTGCCCGTGAAATATCCATAGCACTGACTTCGCCAACTTTCGATGGATTTGAAAGAAATAATGCTCCGCATTCGGGTTATTATTGTACTCTGACGGAATATCAACAGGATTTTGATTATGACGTGGCTTATCCGCCTACGGATTTGAAAAATTGTTTAGGTGAATATTTGTCCAGTTTGGGAATGACTCAATTACGATTGGCTGAAACTGAAAAATTTGCTCATGTAACCTTTTTTCTTAATGGTGGTATAGATGCGGCTTTTTCGGGAGAAGACCGAATTTTGGTTCCGTCACCTAAGGTCAGAACATATGATTTGCAGCCGGAAATGAATGCGCCAGAGGTTACTGATAATTTGGTTTCAGCCATTACTGGCGGTAAATATGATGTCATTATTTGTAATTATGCTAACTGTGACATGGTGGGGCATACCGGCATTATAGACGCGGCTATTTTGGCAGTTGAAGCAGTTGATACTTCATTACAGCGCATTTTAGACGCTTTAAAGTCAGTAGGTGGTCAGATGTTGATAACCGCCGATCATGGTAATATTGAACAAATGCGTGATAAAGAGACTGGGCAACCACATACGGCGCATACTACAAATCCAGTGCCTTTGGTTTATGTTGGTGGTGACAAGCCATTACAGGCAGGTGGAAGTTTGTCAGATTTGGCACCTACAATACTGGCAC
>CAIKYI010000366.1 GCA_903831545.1 uncultured Methylobacter sp.
GTTTTAAAACAGCAACATGCCGAGATGGAAAAAGCTTCGCTGGAGGTTTCGCAGGCTTATTTTGGGACGCATGCGCAAATTGTTGAAGGCTATAAACATCAAGTGGGCGAAGGGCCATTCTGGAAACACTATAACCAGATTTATCAGGAGAAAAAGCAGCAACAAATCCAGTTTGATCATGATTTTTCTGAACTGGACCAAGCCATTCAAAAGCTGCAAGCCAGTATCAATGATCTGGATGTTGCTTCTAATATTGAAGCGGCCTATTCTGCAATGCTCGAGAACTTCCAGCAGGTTCAGCTAAAAATAAATTTACTGTCCGGCAATATCGGTCAGTCTTTGCCGCAAGCACCGTTATTGATGACCTACAAACAATTTGTAGCAGATGTGCAACCCTCGGCGGCCATGTGGTCGGATTTTTCGCTGTTTGCGTTTGCCTGCGCGGCGATGGTCGATTTTTTTACCGTGTTGTTGTCGTACCGCCTCGAATTTACTGCTCCCGGCCCCTTGACAGCCGATGAAGAAAATCTGGTTTTTGAATGTTTACGTCAGTTTACCGAGTTTAGGATCAATAGAAATGACGAACTGGAAATGATCATTGAAAAAACCGAACTGGAACGGGCAAAGCGCTACAACGACTGGTCAAGAATGTTTGCGGTAGGTTTGTTGTTAAGTCGTGGTTTCTTAAGAAAAATCGATGATAAAACCGTTGAATTTTCGCCTAATCTTTATCCGTTGATTGCCGAGAAAATGGCCGATAAAATTGCCCAATTAAAGGCCGAAGCCAGCCTTCCCAAACAGGTAGACGCGGATGAATAGCGCCAGAAACGGAATCGACAAATGGCTGCTAGAAAGCGACCTGATTACCGACGAGCAAGCGCTTTCTGAGGTTTGGGAGCCAATTTTTGAAGTAGGTCGTCAATTGGTTTATATAAAAATCGGCCCTTATTGGAGATTGTTTATACGCCCGCAAGGCTTTGTAAAACGGTTTTATCATCGTATTTATCACTTGCCTGTCCAAAACCTGCGCATATCCCGACAACTTATTCTTTACGATGGTTTTTGTACGATTGACGTGGACTTGAATATCCGCTTTCAGGCTACCTTGAAATATGCGCTGTCCAATATGGATATTTTGCCGGATCTTAATGAGCATATAAAAACCGCTTACGAAGATTTGCTAATCAATCTGATCGATAAAAAACTGCTTGCGTTATCCGATGGGGCTTGGGTACAAAAAGGTGTATACGAACTTGAAAAGAGTATTGCGTTTACCGTTAACGAACTGTTGATAATGCAAAATATCCAGTCGCAAGTCTTATGTTCATTAAAACCAAGCTTTGAAGACTTTCCTGAAGTCAAGTTACCCAAGGAAAATGTTTATCTATGCGTGCTTAAAAAGAGCTTTGAATTTAATAACGCCAAAAGAGAAGAGATATTCACTCAGGATCAGGAGCTTGAACAGCAAAAGCTGGCTCACAATCAAAGCCGACTGGAGCAATTAAAGCGCGATGCGGAATTGGAGCGCGAGCAACAAGCCCAGGAAGCCTTAAATAAAATGCGGTTACTTGAAGAAAAAGAACAGCAGTTACAGCAACTGTTTGAAATCGAACAACGGCTACATGCCGGACAGGTCGAGCATGAAAACAATCTAAAACAAATTACTCTTGAAGCTGAGCTTCTGGGGCAGCAAAAACACGAAGCCCGTTTGAGAATTGCCGAACAGCAAACCCAGTTGGATTCATTGGCCCATCAGGCAAAATTACAAGCTCAGGAACTGGAAGCTGAAATTGCCCGGCATGAATATCAGTTAGCGCGCTGGAGAGAGTCGAATCATAAAACGCAGACTCAACAAATAGCCTTTGAACAACGTCAAAAACAACCGGAATCAGAAGCTGATCTCGAAAACCGAAAATAGCGTGAGCAACGCCCGATGATCAATCACGAATCGTTCAAAGCCAGCTTTGAACTCCAAGAAATATGAA
>CAIKYI010000367.1 GCA_903831545.1 uncultured Methylobacter sp.
CGCCTGAAACCACCTCGGCGCTGGAAGGTATTACCCGTGATTCAGTGATCACCATTGCCAGAGAACAAGGTTATGAAGTGATTGAAAAACGAATTACCCGAGACGAGATTTATGTTGCCGATGAAGCGTTTTTTACCGGTTCAGCGGCTGAAGTAACGCCAATCAGAGAACTGGATAATCGAGCAATAGGTTCCGGTAGCCGAGGTCCTGTCACCGAACAGTTGCAAGCTTTGTATTTTGATTATGTGCACGGACGTAGAGAAGATCATGCCGATTGGCTGACTTACGTGGTTTAGCCGATTTAATTAAAAATCATTTATAAACGATTATTATGCAGTAGTCGATCATAGTCCCGTTTACCGCGCCGAGCATTGCCGCTTTTAAGAGGATAAGTCCGGCAGGGATGAAAGGACGCTCGGATTGTCTTTCTTTTGGATGTATTTTAAGCTAGGAAAAGAAAATTAGCTTAGCTTCAGGACACTGAAATTAAGTTAAGAAAAACATCGTCATCTCGGCAGGGATTGCCGAGATCCAGAAGCCACGGATGGTAACTTATAAACACATCCCTGTGATCTGGTATCCGGCAATCCCTGCCGGAATGACGGTTTAATTTAATGGCCGTGCGAGAACTCGATTAAAACATTCCGTCGCGATAGTGACACTAAAGCTGGCCACTCATTAGTTTTCAAGGCGCGCTCGGCAAGCCCTACTGACTGTTATCCAGCATCAGCAATTAAAAATATTAGACAAACAATCCGGTAAGGCTTTTGAAAAAAAATCAAAAAATTCTAGTCGTAGGCCCTTCCTGGGTTGGCGATATGGTGAAGGCGCAAAGCCTGTTTATCACCCTGAAACATACTTACCCAAATTGCCAAATTGACGTCTTGGCTCCGGCGTGGACCTTGTCGTTGCTGGAAAGAATGCCCGAAGTGACCAAGGCCATCGTTATGCCGCTGCCACGCGGCCGGTTTGGTTTGCTGGTGCGCATTAAACTGGGCAAAAGTCTTCGTTCTGAAGGCTATCAGCAAACCATTTTATTACCCAATTCCTGGAAATCGGCAATTCCGACCTTCTTCGCAAATATTCCTGTGCGTACCGGTTACCTTGGCGAATGTCGCTGGGGTCTGCTGAACGACGCCAGAAAACTTGATAAAAAATTGCTGACCATGACCGTGCAACGCTTCGTTGCGCTGGGTTTACCCAAAGACGCGGCAATGCCGCCGGTATGTCCCAAGCCTGCCATCACTATCAGTCACGAGCGACAACAGGCTGTCATCGAAAAGTTTGGATTATCCTGTTCAAGGGCGATAAAAATTTTGGCCTTATGTCCGGGCGCCGAATACGGTGCTGCAAAACGCTGGCCTGCAGAGTATTTTGCTGAAGTTGCCCGCCAAAAAATTTCTCAGGGCTGGCAGGTCTGGCTGTTTGGCTCGGATAAAGATAAAGCTGACGCAGAGCAAATCAACACTAAAGCTTCCGGACAGTGTGTCGATTTTACCGGCAGAACCACGCTAGCCGAGGCAGTTGATTTATTGTCGCTGGCAGACACCGTGGTAAGTAATGATTCCGGCCTAATGCACGTCGCCGCAGCCCTGGATAAAAACCTCATTGCGCTTTACGGCTCATCAGATCCCGGCTTCACTCCGCCGTTAAATGAAAAAGCGCAGATACTCTCTTTAAATCTGGACTGCGCACCCTGTTTTAAACGCGACTGTCCATTAGGTCATACGCAATGTTTGACAGGAATCAAGCCTGAACAAGTGCTTGAATCGATAGCAGACAGATCATGAACATTGCCATCGTAAAACTGTCGGCACTGGGAGACATTGTGCATGCGATGGTTGCGCTACAGTTTATCAAGGCACATTCGCCAGAGATTCAGATCGACTGGATAGTCGAAGAACGTTTTGCCGACGTTTTAAAACACAATCCCGATATTAAAAATATTTTAACCGTTAACCTGAAAGCCCTAAAAACCAGCAAGCTTGGGATATTTGCGGAGCTTAAAAAAATCCGCAGCTATGCAAAAAACAACTATGACTTGGTTATTGATGCTCAGGGGCTGCTTAAATCGGCCATTACCGCCAAACTTTTATCCGGGAAGAATCGCAAAAGTAAAATTGCCGGTTTCGATGCCGCGTCAGGCAGGGAACAGGCCGCGTCATGGTTTTATGACAATAAAGTAGCCTGTGCCTATGATGCCAACACTATCGACAGAAATGCACTGATACTATCCAGTCCTTTAGGGTTCAATATCAACACCGGGCAAATCCTTAATAAAAAACCATTTTTATTTTTCAAAAATGAAGACCAACACCTTGAACTCTTTCTATCCAAAGAGCAGGCAAATATTGTCTTGGTGATAGGCTCGACTTGGGAAAGTCGCAATTATCCCGCCGAAAAATTCGTTAAAGTGGCAGAGGCCTTACAACAAAACTGCCTGGTCATTTGGGGAAACGAGCAGGAAAAAGCCACCGCCGACTGGATGGCTACACAATCCGACCGGATTAAAGTCCTGCCCAAACTGGATTTGAACAGCCTGAAAGCCTTGATAGCGCAAGCTGACTTATTAATCGGAAACGATACCGGGCCGACGCATATGGCTTGGGGCCTAAATCGCCCCTCAATTACCATTTTTGGCCCGACACCGGTAAGCCGGGTTTATCAGACTAATATTAACAAGGTGGTCAAGTCGGCTTCAGTGGTTAATCCGTTTAAGCTTAATAAGCAGGATTTCTCAATTAAAGACATTGATGAGCAGGAAATTATCGGACTGGCAAAGTTTTTATTGACGCTGTAAATAAGGCTTGTGTCACACCGAAAAGAAAACGCGACCCCAGGTTAACCGGTTTGTCGAGCCATTCTAAATTTTAAAGGAACACCATGACTGATATTTATCAGCTAAAAAAAATCATTTTGATCGATAGCTTCTGGACCGGGAAAACCGTTCTGTTGAACCTGGATGGGCATATTAACCTGAGCGGTACAAACGGTGCCGGTAAAACCACTTTTTTACGCCTCATCCAGTTATTTTGGGGGGAACGCCCCAGTAATATTGTTAGCAGTACCGGAAGCAAAAAAGGCTTTCTTGACTATTACTTACCACGTGAAAGCAGTTATTTAATCTACGAATACCAGCGTCCTAACCAACAAACCTGTCATGTAATGATTCAAAGTGATGGTCGTGCGGCAAAATATAAATTTATTGACGCGCCTTTTAACAAAGAATTTTATATTAATGACAATGATCTGCCTCGCGACAGCTCATCCGTTGACAGGCTTTACAGAACCACGGTTGAAACTTCTAATCTGCTGAGTGTTGACGACTATTGCAGCGTTATTCAATGTCATCAATTGCATAGCGGCAAAAAAGGGCTGCGCTCTTTGCAAAGCCGGTTTGCAATGGCGGCCAGGCCAATGACGCATATTGAAAAAGTCATCGGCTCGGTCATCGAAAAAATTGGCGATTTTGATACCATCAAGCAGATGTTGATCGATATTTCCAGAGATAAGCTCAGTCATCAGCTGCTGGATCATGAGCAGGACAAAATCCCGTTCCAGCTTAATAAGCAACATATCGACGCCTGGCTCGCCGATTTAAGCGCTTCTAAAGAGCTGGAAGCCAAACAAGACGAGTTTGACCGGCTATTGCTGACTATTACTGAATTAAAAGAAACGCTTAACGAGCTATCCCATCTCCATTATTTTACGCGTCAACATCATCAATTAACCCAGGTTGAGCAGGATCAAATAAGTCAAACGCTGGCGGCACTTAAAATCCGGCGCGAGCAGCTTAAAGAAAGGCATGAACAGCAACTCGAACCCCAAGAAGATGAGTTGCGCAAATTGAACGGACAAATTGAAGACTGCGAATTTAAAATTCAATCGCTGGAAGCTCAAAAACTAACCTATGAAGCACAAGATGCCGAAAGTTTTGCCTTTAAAGGTTCACTGCTTGAACAATTCAGCCACCAGCAAAAAAGCAACCAACTTGAAATTGATGCACTCGAAAATAAAAGCAAAGAAATCAGACAGCTTTATGAGAATCAGCTGAACGAATTGACGCATCTGCATAATAGCCAAAAGCAAAAATTTGACAAGCAATGTATCGAAGAACAATTGGCTAAAGAACAAAAACTTTCGGAAGCAAAAAACCTGTACCAGCAACGAAAAGAGCAGTTACGGCAAGAAAAAGAAGATCGGTTAAAGCCGATTGACTTGCAAACATCTCAATTGACCATTGAATTGACCATTACCAAAACTGGCTTGGCGCACATTAAACCATCAGTAACGCTGGAAACACAAATCACCCAAACTGGGCAACAGCTTAATACGGTCAGACAAGAAATCAAGCTGGCCCTGCAAGCACAAAATACCGCCAATTCCGATTACAGCGCGGCGCTGGCAAATTATCAATCGATTACCGATGAATTAAAGCATAAGAAAATCGAGTTTAAAAACAGCCAGCAACTTCATAACCAATGCTTAAAAAAGTTACACCCTGAAGTCGGGTCATTACATTATTTTCTAAATAACGAAATTGAAGACTGGGAACACAATATTGGTCGTGTCATTGCACCGGAGTTATTGGACAGCACAGAGCTGACTCCTCGCCAGACTGACTCGGCGCAAGCCAATTTTTACGGACTGGAGATAAATCTTGATGCTTTGGCAGACAGGGAAAACCTAACCACAAATAAAGTCTACCTGGAACAACAGGAAAAAGACCTGTTTGCCCGTCGAAATAGTTTAGAAGCAGAACTCAATCAACTTGAAGCAGGTTTGGTTGCCGCTAATAAACACAGGGAACGTTGTAAAAACGAAGTCAATCATGCTGAACAGGCAGTGGCTCGTTGTAACCATACCGAAAGTAATTTACAGAAGGAAGAGCAGGATTTACAAAATCAAATCAAGGCAGAAATAGAAAAAACGCGGGCTGAGATTAAGCAAAAAATAATCCAATTATCTCAAGAAATTGAAGTTTGCGGGCAAACCATAAAAAAAATTACTGATGAGCACCAAACTGAACAGGACAAGCTGCACACTGAGCACTTAGGTCGTGAAGGCACCATTTCCTCTGATGCTGAAAATACCATTAAAGTAATTAAACAACACAGCGACGAAGCCAGTCAGCAACTTGAACAAGAACAAAAACGTATTGACCAGCAATTAAAATCCGATTTGCAGGCCAGCGGTGCTGATAACATCATCCTTGAATTGATCGCAAAACAAAAGCAACTGAAACAGCAGCAGGACGAGGCGCGAGCATACCAGGAAAAAAATAAAGACTATCAAAACTGGTTAACCCAGCGCTGGCAACAAAATCCTGATCTCTGCATACAGCGTAGTATTGCTCAACAACAGGCCTCTAAACTTAAAGAAGCTATTGAACAATTAAAGCGGGATTATAAAAAACAGCGCGCACAGATTAATCAGGACATTACCCGGCAAGAAGAGTTACAGAAAAATAAACAAAGCTTGTTAATCCTGCTTGGCAACAGCATGGATCAACTAAAAGCTTGTCCGCCGATTCTAAGTGAAGACATTCCGGAATATGCGGCTACTACCTTGCCTGGCTTAACCAACATCACTTTACAAAAAAGAAAGCAGCAAGAATTAACCTTAACCAATGGCAAACTTACGCTACGTCAATTATTTAACAAGCACTATCGCAGCCAGTTGGCACAAGAATGGCAAAAGGCAATGGAGCAACCGGGTAATGCGTATTTTCAAGCGGAAGCACTTGATATTGAAGTGCCGCTTAAAACAGTTCTTTCCATGGTTGCTCATATTAAACAGGCAACCAGCCAACAAATTGAATTGCACGCTACCGATGTAAATACTTTTTACGATCATTTACGCCAGTTTGACCGCATTATCAAACAGACCGGACATGCCTTATCCAGCCATGTCAGCGAAACACAATACTTTAAAGCGCTAGGCGAAATTAAAGTAAATATTCGCACTAAAATGAATGACCTGGAATACTGGCAGGCACTCAAAAACTTTGGCGACAATTATCAGCAATATTGTGATCAGCGGGGTTTAACGGGAAATACGGAAATCCCCAACACCTTGCTTGAAGCCATGGGAGAGCTAACCAGTCTGTTGCCGGCGACCGGTATTAGCATCAAACACCTGTCACTGTTCGATATTGAGTTTAGTATTAGCGAAAACGGTCAGGTAAAACATGCCAGAAATGCCAAGGAACTTAAAGACGTCAGTTCCACCGGTCTGTCTTACCTGGCCCTGATCACCTTTTTTACCGGTGTCACCTCCATGTTACGAAGAAATAATCCAACCGTAATCTGCTGGCCTATTGATGAGCTGGGTGACTTGGCGCCGGAAAATATTGAAGCCATGATGGAAATGCTGACGCAACAAAAAATCCAGATTCTGTCGGCCACGCCAACGGCTGATCGCCATGTTCTTGGTTTATTCAAGCGCCGCTATCACTTGGACAAACAAAAGCTTCATGAAGTAAACCTGCCGGAAAGTAAATTTGAGCAACTTTTAAACCAAATAAACCAGGAGGACGCCAGCCATGTTTAAACAAGTGGCAGAATCTCTGTTAAGCGGTCAGTTTATCTGTCCGACAGCCTTTCCGGAGGCCTTTGATTATTTATCCAAAGCAGAAAACTTTAGAAAAGTTGACGCTTTCTTATCTCAATTGGAGCGTCAATTATGCACACTGGATGGAGATGAAATCTACTATGCAGCCTATGCTCAAATTGATAACAATAATCGCGGTCTGATTAAAGAGGCATTTTCAGAGCTTCGTTCACAACTGCGCCCAGTGGTTGAGTGGATGGATATGGTCATGACCGCAACCGGGCAGGATATGCCGATCAGAGCGCGTGACGAAATTCGCCTGCACAAGCTGCTTAACATGATCGAGCAAGAGCCGTCTTTGTGCGAACAAATGAATCGCCTGACTCAGACCGGCTTATTCAAAACCAACAAAACCAATATCACCGACCAATTAAGCTGGATCTTACAAAAACTTGAACAATGCGGTTATCTGGTAAAGCCAAATCCACAAGGCGCGCTGTATATTGTCACCGGAAAAATGAATTATCTGCATCAAATCATCGCCTTTTTAAATGATGCCGAAGGTTTGGAATTGGATCAACAAACCGATCACAAGGATCAAAACCAACAGCAGGAATTATTTCCATGAGTTTTGATCATGCCCAAGTCGCCAGTCTGATTAGAAAAATAGGCAGTGCCGACCAACTACTGGCTGAGGCGTATATTAATGGAATCCTTTTTGTTGATGATAAAAACCAATATTTAATTGATAGCCTTAAAAAAAGCGGGCTATTGCGCATTGCCGAACACAGCGATGAGTTTCGATTAACCACTGATATTAAACGCCTGATTGACCGTTTATTACTGCGCAACCCTAGCTATCGGCAAAATACCAACATTGCAAAGATGATAGGGAATGTTGCTGAGGATATAGACGCCTATCGCGCCGCAGTTGAACAAAACGAGCAGGATGAGGCCAGTTATCATCTGGAACAAATTGATGACTGTTTATATGAGTCATTGGAAATGTTGGAAAACAGTCTTAGCGTCATGTTTACCGCCATCACCAGTCAGTTTGGCTTTGTTAATTCACTTTCCAGCAAGATCAGGGAAAATGAACGTGCGCTAACTTATGCCCGGCAATTAGTTAAGGAACTCAGCATTATTAACACTCATGACTGTTATGATTGGATAAGTTGCTGGCCCGCCCCGACCGAACTGTCCAATAAAGTCATTCGTTTTATCGATCAATTTAAAAGCATTGTTATACGTCTGGTCAGTATCGTTGATCGAATGAAAACCTTGTTGTTTACTTTGCGTTTACAGGAACAAACAGCAAACCGAACTCGAGCCATGGCGCAGTTTTTAAAAAAACATCCAGAATGGCAGCCGCGTGAATGGTGCGATGAAGACATAGACTCCCCGCTATTTAAGCGAGACAAGGGATTGATTTTTAACACCGGCATCAATACCAAAAAAGCGGGCCATCAAGACGATTTGATCCAAATTATTCAGGAATTGAAACGGCAGCCCAATCCGATTAAACCCCTGGATACTAAACGGGAGGCCATTCCGGTTGATTTAAGCGAAACAGAAACTATTGAATACAGCACTGATGAATACGAATCCCAGGCTGAAGATTTGTTTTCCCTGGCGCTTAAAAAACAAGGCCATAAAGTTTCCGCTTTGCAGTATTGGCAAGATGCCCAATTGCAAATCAGCCCGGAGCTCTGGCTGGATATAGTTTTTGCGCAGTATTGTAGTTTGCAGCAACGCTACAAGCAGACCCTGGAAATAGAAATGGAGGGGCAAGAATTACCGGGCTTTAACGGCAATCAATTAATTACCGAGATTTGGCTGCGTAGAGTCCAATAAAATGAATCGCAAAACATTCAAATGGGTTAGCGATCTGGTTAAAACCAGCCCAGGTGAGACCACTACCCGCTCAAAGAGCGAAATAGGTTGTTTTGTGATTGACCGCTACCAAGCGGGGCGCATTCAAAATAATCAGTTGATTTTTACAGCTCAGCATAAAGCCGCATTACGTCAGAAAATAATTCAAGAATTTAACCTTGACCCGTTTGAAACCGATCAATTGCCGGCTGGTCGACTAGAGATGGCAAAACATCATAATAATGAAAAATTAGCCAGAAACCCGGTTAGCCATGATCATGTCTTGTTGAATTGTCCAAACAAGATTCTTAGGCTTAATCACCAGAACATTAATTTACAAACAGAGTTTATTCCCAATGCGGGTGTGATGTGTTTAAGTTCCGGTATTACCCAAATCGCCCATGACGCCATTGTCATTGTGGAAAACCTTGCGATCATGCAGCTATGCAGCACACTTCAACTTCCTTCCCTTTGTCGAAATGCGTTATGGGTATATCGTGGCGATCACAAAACCGGAGCTAAAATTAATGCTTGTCATGATTTGGTAATACGTTTCGGGAATAATAAACACGTTATAGTCTTCAGCGATATGGATCCTAAAGGATTGGAAATCGCGTTGACCATGCCTTATGCCAATTACTGGCTGGGGCCTGAGCCAAGTACATGGAACGACTGCTTTAAAAGTAACTATGCCAGTCGCAGTGGCTATGATAAACAAGGTGCAGCGATGGCTTTTGTTTTGGATAAACGAGATACGGGATTGTTGACCGAGCCGTTTGGCGACCTTGTTACGCGGATGGAAAAGGAACGCAGTTCTTACCGACAAGAACATATTTATGCGCACAGCATTGGTCTGGCTCTCTTTCCCCTCATTCTTGAAGACGCATTTAAAAATAGATAGAAGCGCGTCTTTATTTTTAAAAACCAGGGTGTGCGTAGCCACTAACAAGCTAGACCAAAGTGAAAGCGGAAAACTTTAAATCCCAAAATAATCACTTGGAGTTTAAATAATGTCTGAAACTTTGTTAATATGAGTAAAAGGTTCGAGCAAATTTCCTTGATAGCTGATTATGCCTGTTAAAGCACAGAATAAATAACGTCTATATTTGCTCATGGAACCGGGCAACTGGCGGCTACCTGCAGCGTGTTGCTTATTTTATTTGGCTTTATTCCCAAGCGAAAAAGCTGAACTTTCGATCCTACAGACACTTAATGCAAAACTAACCGGTTTTAAGATAATGGAATATGAAGCGTTGCTAAATGTTTTGCATAAAAAACAAAAGCTTTCCGTTGCGGAATTAAAAAAAGTTGAACGTGTCCAAAAAACCTCGGTAGCTGAAAGCGTGCCGCTGTTACTGGTTAAATTAGGCTTGTGTTCTGAATCGGATGTAGCCGACGCCTTTGTTGAGTCCGGCCAGTTTGAAAAAGTTGTCGCCGATCAATATCCCCTCGAAGCTCAACTGCCTGAAATCGTACCACTGCGATTTTTAAAACAATATCACCTGATCGGCTTGAATCAGGATGACGGCATAACCGTTGCGATGATGGATCCTGAAGACCGTTTTGTGATTGATTCATTAAAACTGGCAACCGGAAAAACGATCATTGCCAAAGTCGGGCTACTCTCAGAAATTGATGCGGCACTGGAAGTGCAGTATGGCGAAGGACTGTCGCAAAAAGACAAAGTTATCGATAATCTGGATATCGATGACATCGACGATGAAGACCTGGAGCATTTAAAAGATCTGGCCAGCGAAGCGCCGATTATCAAAATGGTCAACCTGATCATGCAGCGCGCCATTGAAACCCGGGCCTCGGACATACACATCGAGCCTTTTGAACAAACTCTGAAAGTAAGATTACGGGTGGATGGCGTTTTAAAGGAAATTGATTCGCCGTCGGTAAAATCGACTGCCGCCGTAATTTCGCGTATCAAAATCATGGCCAAGCTTAACATCGCCGAGCGACGCTTGCCTCAAGACGGTCGTATCAAGATACAAATGCTGGGTAAAGAACTGGATTTGCGGGTTTCCACCATTCCAACCATGTTCGGCGAAAGCGTGGTTATCCGTTTGCTGGATAAAGAAAATACTGTACTGGATTTTGTCGGCCTGGGGTTTGCCGGCAAACATTTGGATCAGTTCCTGGAGGCGCTGGCGCAACCGCATGGCATTATCCTGATTACCGGCCCTACCGGTAGCGGAAAATCGACCACCATGTATGCGGCGTTAAAACAGCTTAATACCTCCGAACGAAAAATCATTACCGTTGAAGATCCGGTCGAATACCAGATGGAAGGCATCAACCAGATTCAGGCCAAGCCGCAAATCGGTCTGACCTTTGCTTCTGCGCTGCGTTCTATCGTCCGGCAAGATCCCGATGTCATCATGATTGGTGAAATGCGAGATCTGGAAACTGCCCGTATCGCCGTGCAATCAGCGCTCACCGGCCATTTGGTGTTATCGACGCTGCATACCAACGATGCCGCTGGTGGTGTTACCCGTTTACAGGATATGGGACTGGAAGAATACTTGCTGACCTCTACCGTCAATGGCATTTTGGCGCAGCGACTGGTCAGAAAATTATGCCCGGCCTGCAAGCTGGCTTTTCATCCTCCGGAAGAATTAATCAAAGAACTGCAACTGCGGCGCTATGCGCCAGACGGTGATATTGTTTTTTACAAACCGGTTGGCTGTGTCCAGTGTGCCGACATGGGCTATCGGGGCCGTTTGGCTATCATAGAATTTTTGCCAATGACCGACCCGATTCGCAAGTTGATTATGAATCATGCCGAGGCCGGCGTTATTCAAAAACTGGCTATCGATGAAGGTATGGCTACCATGTACGAAAATGGTCTGGTCAAAGTCGTGGAAGGTGTTACCACCCTGGAAGAAGTGCTGCGCGTAACCACGGCGGAAAGTTAAGATGCCATCGTTTTCGTACAAGGCCGTCAATAATCAGGGTAATGTCATAGAAGGCGTGCGTGATGCCATCAATGACCAATACCTGATAGCGACCTTGCAGTCTGAAGGCTATATGCCGATTCATGTGGTTCCGGTTAAGTCGAGTTTGTTTTCGGGATTTAAATTAAACCTTAAACGCTCCAAATTATCGCAAAAAGACCTGCTGTTGTTCACCGGCGAACTGGCCACTTTGCTCGATTCCGGCTTGCCGCTGGATAAATCGCTGCTGGTTTTGATGGATCTGACCGAAGATAACGAAGCGCTAACCAAACTGGTGGCGCGGATACTTGAAAAAGTCAAAGGCGGGGCTTCTTTGGCCGATTCACTGGAACGACGTAAATCGCCGGAACGTGCGCACACCAGTCTGTTTTCAAAATTTTATCTGAACATGATTCGTGCCGGCGAAGCGGGCGGCAGTTTGGGCGACGTATTGACCCGACTGGCCGATTATCTGGAAAGCTCCCAGGAATTAAAAGACACGGTGAGTACCGCTCTGATTTATCCCATCATTTTGCTGGTAATGTCGCTGGCCTCACTGTTTGTGATGCTGACTTTCGTGGTTCCGCAATTTTCCGAGATGTTTGCCAGTGCCGGTAAAGCCTTGCCCATTTCCACACAAATTGTGGTGGGCATGGCCGAATGGTTACAAAGCTATTGGTGGTTGTTGATTGGCGGATTTATAGTGGCCTCCAGTTCTATGAAATGGCAAATGGCTGATCCGATCTGAAAACAGGTTTGGGATGGACGTTTTTTAAAGATACCCTTGTTTGGCA
>CAIKYI010000368.1 GCA_903831545.1 uncultured Methylobacter sp.
AAACACCTTCACGATATTAAAAAACATACCCAAAATAACTATACCCACATTAACAAGAAATAATATATATTAAAAATCAATAATTTATTAAAAAAACAAAATTTATTTCAGGCTATTAAACATATTGTCTGCGAGACAAACAAAACAAATAACACTAACAATCCAAGATAAATTAAAAATGGCATCAATCCTGCTTTATATTTATCAAAGCCAACTAGCCTTATGACAAGCCATGAAATCAATCTGGGAAAACTACAAAACCGAGAACGCTTACGATGAACTCATGAGTTCAGAGTTCCAACCAAGGCAAATCAGTTATCGCTTATGCCAGTATTTAAACTCACTTAATAAGAAGGATATTGAAAAGCGCAAAATTGCTGCCGAACTGGCCATTCTGGAAATGGGCATCAGCTTCACCGTTTATAGCGATGAGGGCAACATTGATCGAGCCTGGCCCTTTGATATTATCCCCCGAATCATTTGCACCAAAGAATGGCAAACAATAGAAAAGGGGTTAAAACAACGACTGACCGCTCTTAATTGTTTTATTGCTGACATTTACGATAAGCAGGAATTCATCAAAGACGGCAAAATGCCCGCCGAGATTATCAACAGCTCAAAAAACTTTCGTAAAGAGTGTATCGGCATGAAACCCCGACACAACGTTTGGGCAAATATTTGCGGCACCGATCTGGTGCGTGACAAAGATGGCATTATGTATGTACTGGAAGATAATCTGCGCGTTCCTTCCGGTGTTTCCTACATGCTTGAAAACCGCGTTATAACCAAACGCGTGTTTCCTGAACTGTTTCAGGACATCGACATTATGCCGATTGACGACTATCCCAGCCAATTGCAGGACATGTTGGCATCGCTTGCGCCGGAGTCAATCAACAAGCCGCAAATCGTGGTCCTGACTCCGGGAATTTATAACTCAGCCTATTTTGAACACGCTTATTTGGCTCAACAAATGGGCGCACAATTGGTCGAAGGTAGCGACCTGGTGGTAAATGACGATGATTGCGTCTATATGCGTACTATAGAAGGACTCGAAAAAGTAGATGTGATTTATCGACGCATCGACGATGATTTTCTTGACCCTGAAGTATTCCGCAAAGACTCTACGCTAGGTGTTCCGGGCCTGATGCGTGCCTGGAAAGCCGGCAATGTATCACTGGCCAATGCTCCGGGTGCAGGGGTTGCCGACGATAAAGTGGTTTATGCGTATGTCCCCGAGATGATTCGTTATTATCTTAACGAAGAACCGATACTGCCAAATGTAGAAACCTACCTTTGTGACAACCCCGAACACCTTGAATATGTATTGGAACACCTACCCGAACTGGTGGTCAAACCGGCCAACGAATCAGGTGGCTACGGCATGATTGTCGGCCCCCATGCCACGGCTAAAGAAATAACCGAGTTCCGGGAAATTATTAAAAAAAATCCACGTAATTATATCGGCCAACCTACCCTGGCGATCTCAACTGCCCCTACTTTGTGTAAAGGGACGCTCGAACCCAGACACATCGATCTTCGACCGTTTATTTTGCAAGGGAAAAGTACTTTTGTAACGGCCGGCGGTTTGACGCGAGTGGCACTAAAAAAAGGTTCGCTGGTGGTCAATTCATCCCAAGGCGGTGGCAGTAAAGACACCTGGATTATCAACATGGAGCACGACTAATGTTATCACGTTCAGCGGAACGCCTGTATTGGCTAGCACGTTATATTGAGCGCACTGAAAATATCGCCAGACTGGTCAGTGTACACATGAATTTATTGATGGATTTACCGATCGGCGTAGAAATGGGTTGGCAACAGCTGATTCATATTAATGCTGCAGACCAGGAATTCTATGAAAAATACAAATCGGCCAACGAGCGCAACGTGACCCGGTTTCTGTTAAGCGATGAAAGTTATATGGGCTCTTTGTTTTCCTCATTAAGCGCCGCCAGAGAAAACATTCGTACTTCGCGCGACTTATTGCCTGATGAAGCTTGGGAGCAGGTCAATGAAATGTACCTGTTTGTAAAAAATCACGTTGATTCGATACACAACCGGAGTAACAGGGCAGCCCTGCTTAAAGAAATTCTTAAGGGTTGCCAACGCTTTACAGGCTTGTTGTCCGGCTACATGAGCCACAACAATCCCTATCGCTTTATTCGTTTGGGAAAAAACATTGAACGTGCCGACATGACCAGTCGCATTCTGGATTTGGCCTCCTTGCTGCTGTCAGAATCACGTAGCGATGACATGCGCCAATACGATACGATTTTATGGGTAAATATCTTAAAGTCCCTTAACGCCCAGTTAATGTATCGCCAGCATGTTAGAAGCAGTGTAAATGGCGATGATGTACTTAACTTTTTATTGCTTAATACCAATCTTCCCCGTTCTGTGGGTTGCTGTGTTGCGGACATTGCCGAGAGCATTAACGAATTACCGAATAACGATGGTCTTCCCGGTGAACTGGTCAAACTGAACGCTTATGTGCAGGCCATTAATACTGAAGGCACAACCCAGGCGCAATTGCGGGCTATTCTTGATGACCTGCAAAACAAGCTGGGAGAACTGCATGGAAAGATCTCGGACAACTGGTTTTTATACATCGCCGACCAAAGCAGTAGCCAAGTTCAAACAAGTGAAGTAGCTTGAATAAAATAAATCGTTTCTAATTTGTTAGATTATACAAAGCTCGTCATACCCGCCGGGAAGCGTGTAGCCAGTGCCCTGAATGGTAAGCTTAATTAATCCAGGGAGCCTGAGTTCGCTCGCTCGCGACCCTAGCGGAACTGGCATAATTCTGTCAGGAACAAATTTATCCAAGGTAATAACCTCGCGGCTACTCTGTGCAAACCCTACTCCAGGGCATAGGTATCGACACAATTCGTCATCCCGGCATGGATTCACGACAGGCTATCCTGCCTGTCGCCCTGCGGGTTAATGCAAATCTGTT
>CAIKYI010000369.1 GCA_903831545.1 uncultured Methylobacter sp.
CAAATCCTCTAAAAAATTTTAAGCTTCCAGCATTCGCGTTATCTTCGATAAACGATGTTTCTTTTTTGCAATCATAAATCGTTTTAAAAGTACGTAAATAAGTTAGCGCCATTTCTTCAGTTAACTTTCCCATAAATCACCTACCTTTACTTCATGTGAGAAGAGTGAGCTGACCAGATTGTTCATCTGCTCGATTGACCAAGTTTGATAAGCCTGAATAATTCCGTTCACATCGGTACCTCACAATTGTCGATATATACCTGTAGCTGGCTTTTTTTATAAAAAACTCGTCTGCCAATTTTGTACATTGGGATCTTGAGTCGCTTTGTTGTAACATCTGCGGTCAGTGTTGACGGCTGTAATCCTAAAAATGCTGCCGCCTCAACGCGATTTAACCGGTCAGCCTCGAACGAAACCTTCACCGGTTTGGGGTGCTCTTTTAATTCAATCATTTGATTTTACTTGGAAAAAATATATTAAATATTTGATTATTTGTCTTTGTTTTTAGACAAAATTGTTTCAGCGCGATGAGGGGTGGTTGAGTTGTTCCGTTAATCGCTATAAGTCGTTGCACCTACGTTTAGTTGTTTGTATGGGCATATCCTGACAGCTATTTACAGATAGAAAAGGTAGAAGCCGGAGCCGCTTCTTCGTATTTTTTTACCTGGAAATTTAATTAAAAGTGTGCTTTAACGGACGGCAAGTTGATTAAGGCTGATCTTGGCTTGTGGTTTATTTTTAAGATGTTGTTCTAAAAGACAAAGCGTCTACTTATCTTTGCTTGATAGTACTTAATGAAGGCTAAATAAGAATTGATTTATATAGCTGGATGCCTATCCGTGTTGTAAAAATAGGATGTGACTGATGTTCTATTTGGATTTTTTCAATTCAGACTGAACAATTCTTTGAGATAAGCCAGCAGGTTATGACGAGGGTAATTAATGGTCTACTTAGCACTTCGCCGTGCAAGTATTGGGAGGTTTTAGCAGGGAGGTGTGGCTCTAAGCAAAGAGGATGATGCTATTGACCACCGTCTTAGCGGCCTCGGCGATACCAGTGAATTGACTGAGTGGTTCGCGCACTGGCAGAATGACGTTTAATTTATAACAGACAAAAAGTTAGAGTGCTAACAATATGAATTCAGTGCAGCAAACGCCCGATGACATTTTGGCTTTCTGGTTCGGGGAGCTTACACCCAAGCAGTGGTGGGCAACATCAGACGATCTGGACAGGGAAATTGAAACACGCTTCGGTGACTTGCACTGTGCTGCCGGACGCTGTGAGCTTTATCGTTGGCGTGAGTCAGCCAAGGGCAGACTGGCCGAAATCATAGTTATCGACCAATTTTCTCGTAATATCTATCGCAATCATCCACATGCCTTTGCCTACGATAGTCTTGCACTGGCTCTGGCGCAAACAGCAGTTGCCACCAATGCCGACCATGAACTGGATACCAACCAGTGTGCCTTCTTCTATATGCCGTACAGTTATACGCAATAAATTCAGAAATGCCCTCAATGGTAGGGCTATTAATTGTCACTGTCTTTATTCAATGATTCTTCAAGCTCCAAGTACTGGGATTTCCAGTATTCAGCCGCTTTAAGCGCCGCATCTTTTTCAGTGACCAGTTCATCATTGCTCGCCTTTAAAAGGCGATTAGCTTCGGTTAATTTCTTAACTTTGTCAAACGACGCTGCAAGTCTGTCATCCGAATCAATCACATTCAGCCAAGTAGTCTTGTCCGCTTCCAAAGCTTCAATTACAGAGAGCTGCTCATCAATGATAGAGTTCAATTCTTTATCATTATTCGATTCTACCTGCTGGCTCGCCTGAGCTTCTTGGACAATCACCGGAACGGGATCAGGCTTAACGATAACCGGCTTGGCAGGGGTGATTTCTTTAATGACTTTATTCAAACTTTTTTTGCCATCCAAGACTTCTTTTACCAGCTCTGCCGGTGCTTCTTTAACCAGTTTATCGGCCAATTGCTGGGTACGATGTCCTACACCCAATTGCTTGGCTCTTGCGGTCGCCGTATCTAATTGGACTGTACTGATTAACTGCGAATCTACCTGTGCATTGATCCAACTTTGAGAAGCCGATACGATAGCCGCAGACTGACCCTGTGTTAAGTGCCTCGGATGCCACGGCTTTCTCATAAAAAAACGCGGTAAACATGTAGTACAATCCGAGCCCCTAAAAATTTGACCTAACACCTCGGTACATGAATAGCGAATTACGAAGTAGTAAAGAACAAATCACCTGTTTTGTAGATCTGTTGAAAAACAATCTCCCAGAGCATTGTGATAATCGTGGCAAGCGCCACACCTTGGTGTTAGTGATAGTCGGATTTGTTTCCGCAACCTTGGTAGGGCGTCACAAGCTTTCCAGCGTTCACCGCTATATCTGCAATCGAGTAGATTGGTTGCACGAAATAACTCAAAGCCAAAAAGTTAAACCTATCTCTCGCGCACATCTGCCTCGTTTTCTTAATAGATTGGATTGGCTGTCATTAAATGAATTGATCGACCGCTGCTTTGGCATTCGAATTTACTACCAACATACTCCGCTTTCAAGCGTTGCGTGGTTCGCGCCATTTCTTCGGATAGTTCCGGGAAAGGTGCCTGCAACACCTCGGTATTGATTTGATAAAGACGATTGTGAAAGTCGGTAATGGGTTTCATGCAAGAATTGTCAAAATGTCACTTTTGCTTTGCTCATGCAATGCTGGTTGACTGTCGAATAGCAAAATCACTCTGGAATTTCACAAGTAGGCGTCAGGTTAAGGCGTTGGGCACGCCGGGCAAACTTACGATCATCGAATGTCAAAAACGCACTACAAGCTCCAGACGCGGCCAAATGCAAGGCATCTGGAAATTCAAGACCAGCGCGACACCATTTAACCGCAGTTTGGAGCGAAAGCTCATCTTCAATAACGATATTCGGCAAGCCTTGCAGATGCTCGAAAACAGTCATGACTTGTTCAGACGGAAAGCGAAATTTGTCGGCCTGGGTCAAAACCCAGAAAATCTCAAGCAACACCGTTTTTGTCACAAACAATGAGGGTTCGTCACTGAAGAGGCGCAAGGCAAGTGGTGATTGCAGAACATCATCTTGCGCATAGTAACGCACCAGGATATTGGTATCGACCGACTTCACAACGATTGCACCGCGCCTCTGGTAATGGCAGCGTCCATCTCTTCCAACGTAACTGTCGGCCCGATATAGCCCAGTATTTTAGGCCCATCGCCTACCCGTGATATTTTGTTTGGCTTGAGCGGGCGCATGATTATCGCGTCACCTTGGCGCTCAAAAGCCAATTCGACACCGGGTTTTAAGCCCAGCGCATGAATGATATTGTCGGGAATATGGACGTCGCCGTGTATGGATAGAGTAGGCATTAGGTTCTTCTCGCAATTAATTTATGACACAAGGATTACATTATCGGGTTTATAAGGCTGAATGTGTATGGAAATATACAGCAATTTGAATGTCGGCAAGATCATTAAAGGCAGACTCGGCAAACAATAGCCTCGCTTAACGAATGCCCAGCTTGGTTTTAACCTCACTTAATTCCATGACGTCTCCATTATTGACATCCATTAACCCTTGGGTAACGGCTTTCATGAATGCACGTTCTTCCTGGTTCTTTTCGTAATCATCGAGGTCTTGAACCACAGCAACACCACGCCCACGACTGGTAAGCAGAACCGGCCTGTGGGTTGCTTTAACTTGATTAATGATTCTGCCAGGATTGATTTTCAGATCACTGAGCGGAATGATGTCTTCAGAAAATTTAGTAAGCATGGCTGCGCCTTTGGCTAATCTTAACCCATCTTCGTCACCTGCTAGCACAATTACTCATTATTACAACAACTTATAATTTTTTCATCGCCTCAGGTGGCACTACAGATTTTTTATTATTAATAACTGTCTTACATTTAC
>CAIKYI010000370.1 GCA_903831545.1 uncultured Methylobacter sp.
AGAACGCTAAAAGAGTATCACTGGCCCGGCAATATTCGTGAATTGCGCAATTTATGCGAACGACTGAGTATTTTATTGGAAGGCAAACTCATTGAGCCGGAAAATCTGCCGATTGAGGTTCGCACTAAAGTCACAAGCCTGCCAACGATTGATTTCACCCTACCGGAGTCCGGCTTTCGCCTGGATAGTTTGGAAGCGGATTTAATCAATCAAGCCTTGGTCCGCACTAATGGCAATCGTAGCAAATCCGCAAAATTGCTGGGCATTTCCAGAGACACTTTGCTGTACCGCATGCAAAAACACGGTCTGGCTATCTAAATCAGCGCCATCCCGGCAATCGATGACGGGATGGCGCTTTATGTATTGCCCAAAGCCGCCGTGCTAACTCTAAAAAAATATACCCCCATAGGATGAGCTGAACGCAGTGTAGCGCATCAAGCTCCATTGCCAATGATGCGCTACACTGCGTTCAGCGTCTTATCGATCCTGCGTCAAATCCCGCTTATAAAACCGCTGCGCGCTTAGTTCGATAATAAAGCGCATCTCTGGACATACCCAATAACAGCGACGCTTCCTGACATTTACCGTTTGTTTTTTTCAGCGCCTGTTCAATAACGCAGGCTTCCAGCTTTGGCCAGTCCAAACCTGTTTTGGGTAGTTTGATAAACCTCAGGCTTTCTTGCTCTTGTTTTAAATACTCGCGTGGCAGATCAGCCACTTCGATGGCTCTTCTTATCCGCCTCACGGTCAGATTCTCGCACAGATTACGCAACTCTCTGATATTTCCCGGCCAGGAATACTGGTGCAAAACGTCCAGCACTTCAGTGCTTATCACTGGCGTCCTGACGGTATATTTTTGTGCAAAATAGCTAAAAAAATGTTCCAGCAATAATTGAACATCCTCTTTCCGTTCTCTTAACGGATTAAGCACTAGCGGCACAACACTCAAGCGAAAATACAGATCCTGTCTGAATTGCCCGGCGCTCACCTGCTTTTCCAAATCGGTATTGGTGGCGGCGATAATCCGGACATTGGCTTTAAGCGTTTTAACAGCGCCTACGGGCAGATATTCGCCGGTTTCGATAAAGCGCAACAATTTAACCTGTATGGCGAGTGACAAGGAGTTGATCTCATCAAAAAACAGGGTGCCACCGTCAACAGCCGCCAAAATCCCTTTTTTTGCGACATTGGCCCCGGTAAAAGCCCCTTTACTATAACCAAACAATTCCGACTCGATCAGACTTTCCGGCAGTGCCGCGCAATTTAAGGTAATAAACGCCTGTTGACTACGGGGACTGTTTTTTAAAATGGCTTGGGCAATCAATTCCTTGCCGGTGCCGGTTTCGCCGGTAATCAATACCGTGGCTTCTGTCGCGGCAACCCGTTGAAGATTACGCAACAAGGCTTTTAAAGAGGGATCTTTGCCAATAATGGTTTTTGATAAACTCATAGTTTTACTAAATGCGGAAAGATTGATTAATGCCTGATTTTTATTTAAATTTGCAAACCAAATCAGGCTCTGCTGAAGCTGCAATTGCAGTGCCTGCCTGACTTTTGATAATAATAAACAAATTAACAAACCATCTCTATACACCCCCGTATTACAAAGGTAATGTTTCTTATGCCATACGTAATCTTGAATAAATTGAAGCTGTCTTGAAGCTGGCACTTTGATTCTCATGCCCTGAATTGAGTGGTAAACTATCGCTACTTTACCGCGCGAACTGTTGAGACCGATGATGGATAAATTAAAGCCAACGACTACAAAACAGTGGAGTATAAGTAGCGATGATTTAGAGACGCATCGAAAAAATGACCATCTGCATCAGCCGTTGCCCGATGACCTGGGTGCCGGGCATTCAAACATATTTCAGTTTGATAACGATTTGAGCGTTATAGAAACCCGGTACACGCCCTGCAAAGATCTGGCTATTTTAAACAGGATAGAGCTGGAAGAACCGCGCCTGGTTGTAACGGTAGGTTTAAAAGGCCAATCGCGCTTTATTGAAAACTCGGGGGATGAGCTGGTTTTTAATGAGGGCTACACCTCGATAACCACGCTCCAGACCAGCACTGGCCAACGACAATACGAAGCCCATAAAATAGTGCAGCAACTTCGCTTCGCCTTGAATAAAAGCTGGCTGGATAAATATTTTGGTGAAGCCAAAACAGCGCAGTTATTCAATAATAACAGCACCCGCCTGTTAAGCTATCAACGTACCTCTCCCCAGGCCATTTGCGCCGCGCAACAGCTATTAAACTGCAACGCCAACAGCCAGACAAACCGGCTTATGATGCACGGACAAACCATGTCGTTACTGGCTTTTGAATTAAGCCAGCTATGCGGGGATACGCAGAAAGAGGCCGTGGAATTTAGCCCAAAAGACGCCGCTATCGCTAAACTGGCGCGTGATATTTTATTTAGCGAGTTTAAAAATCCGCCCTCGGTTGAAGATCTGTCCAGACGGGCAGGAACCAATCAATTTAAATTAAAAAAATTATTTCACTATTTTTTTAACAACACGCCTTACGGTCTGGTGCTGGAAATCAGGATGACCAACGCCTATCAATTGCTAGAATCGACCGGTTGCCAGGTAAGTGTTGCCGCAGAAAGCGTCGGTTACAGCCACGCCAGCAACTTTAGCGCGGCCTTTATAAAACATTTTGGCACCTCTCCTAAAGAAGTTGCCAAAAAGCATTAATCAGCTGATCAATCGTCTTATTAATGCCGTTGTAACATGATCTAGTTTACGGTAACCACATGCTAAGTCAGCAGGCGCTGAGCTTTAGGGCCTAAGCACATTTGATGGGTTTCGCTACCGCTCTACCCATCCTACGGTAACTCACCAAAAATTTACGTAGTATGGGTAGAACGAATTAAAACCCATCATTACAACGACCAACTAACTAGTTGGCTAATTATTCATTATTTTGCGCCAGATAAATTTAACAATGTATAAAAATACGACCGCTCCA
>CAIKYI010000371.1 GCA_903831545.1 uncultured Methylobacter sp.
GATACCGCTTGGTTTAACCAAACGTTGTCTGAAATTGGTCAAACAAAGGGTAACAAGGTTGAAGTAGGACACTAAAATACTTTCAGCATCGTTCCCACATAGAAGCGTGGGAACGATTCAAGTTATTTCGTGAACCATCCTAAATAGTGGAGTTCAAACCTGGGTTTGTACTCCAGACTTCATATGAAATTTTCATCACGAAGACATCAGGTTTTCACTTTGTTAATGATGAGTCCCGACTATATCTTTGTTTACGGAACGCTTAGGCGTGCTGTGAATAACGAGATGAGTCAACTTCTGTTTAAGCATGCGACGTTTATCGATGAAGCCAGTTTTCAGGGTAAGCTTTACCAAATCGATTACTATCCCGGCGCAGTCGCTTCTGACAATGCTGATGACATCGTGAAAGGTGAGGTCTATTTGTTAAACCAAGCAGAAGTTTTGTTGCCCTTGCTGGATAAGTATGAAGAGTTTGGGCCAACATTCCCCGAACCCAATGAGTATCTCCGTCAGCAACAGCAGATCTTGCTTAACAATGGCCGACTGATTACGGCTTGGATGTATGTTTACAATCATGCTACCGAAGGTCTTAAGTTAATTCAGTCGGTAAACATAAATGCAGCTCATCAGCTAATGTTCAACGTATGATCACTATTATTCAGCGGGTAACTAGCGCTAAGGTTATCGTCAATAATCAGGAAATCGGCAAAATCGATACCGGCATTATGGCGTTGGTGGCAGTAGAAAAAGCAGACACCGAAAAAGAGGCGCAGCTCTTGCTGGAGCGTATTCTTAATTACCGGATTTTTGCCGATAGTGATGAACGCATGAATTTAAGTTTGCGCGATATTAACGGCGGCTTATTGTTGATCCCGCAATTTACGCTGGCGGCAGACACCCAAAAAGGCAATCGGCCCAGTTTTATTGCTGCGGCGGCTCCTGAAAAAGGCAAAGAGGTGTTTGAGTATTTGCAACAGTTAGCAAAAAAAACTTATCAGAAAGTTGAATTTGGTGAGTTTGGCGCGGATATGCAGGTTGCTTTGGTTAACAACGGACCGGTTACGTTTATCTTGAGGACAGGTAAAACTTGATTGTTTGCCACTAAGAAACGCTGTAAGTGGGTTTAATCGGCAAGGTGGTAGGGCCGCTAGGCAATCCATCTTGCCGATATTGTAAAAACTAACAAAACATCAATGTTGGCTGCTTTTTAACACAATATCTTTTTACGTTACATAGAAACGATTTAGCAATCTGTGGCCAATCTTCGTCTATATCTTGAAAAAGCCTTGGGTGCCAATGAAAGTAGACGCGTCTTACGGTTCGTGTGTCCTGAAGTGCAATTTAAGTGAACACTAATCACGTAATAAAGCTCATAGGCTTGCTGAGATAATCTATTAGAATCCATAATTAATCCTCAAAATATAAATTAAGTATGGACTAATTATACAGGTATTTTGTAAAAATAATGACTTTTTTGTAATTTTAAAACTACATATCTGAAATTAGATCTGCAATTACGCCCCGTCTTACTTTCGTAAGGGCCATCAGTTTGGTAGGCATTGCCATTTTTTGGAATAATTGATGGCGTGGCGGTGCCCTACTTTGTACTAAAATCCGTTGGTTCAAAGGTGCTTACGTTAGTCGCGAAGCCAGCTTCGCATAAATAAAAACTCATCAAACGCAATTAACATTGCGCGCTTCTCGTCAGGCGACCTTACTAAGGTACAATTCATAATAACAGGGGCGCGCAAGGTTATTAAATTAATTTTATTCTGTCCATAACTGTCTTGCAGCTATTGGATCAAGATATAGCGATTGACTTATTCATCGTCATCCTCATAAGGCTGCGCTTTTAGATTATCCGGAATTCTCGGGATTTTCGCTGAGCGTAAAAGCATTAATGCGCTGCCCAAAACAAACAGCACGGCGACTATAAACACTATTATCCACATAGATTGCCCCTCATTTTTGGCTTGTATTGCCCTGTTGCGATAGAATAACGCACACCGATCATTTAGACATCAGAACATGAAACAAGTCGAACTACTTTCTCCTGCCGGTACCCTTAAAAATATGCGCTATGCTTTTGCCTATGGTGCTGATGCCGTTTACGCTGGACTCCCTCGTTATAGTTTGCGAGTTCGTAACAATGATTTTCTGGAAGACAATCTGGCCAAAGGCATTGCGGAAGCGCATCAACTAAACAAAAAATTTTTTCTGGCCACCAATGTCATTCCGCATAATACGAAGGTTAAAACTTTCCTTAAGGATCTTACGCCGATTATCGGGATGCAGCCAGATGCCTTGATTATGGCTGATCCCGGATTGATTATGATGACACGGGAAGCCTGGCCGGATATGCCGATTCATTTATCGGTGCAGGCCAATACCGTCAACTATGCGACGGTGAATTTCTGGAAAAGTATGGGCGTTGAGCGGGTTATTTTATCGCGAGAACTGTCGCTGGATGAAATTGAAGAAATTCGCCAGCGTTGTCCGGATACCGAGCTTGAAGTGTTTGTCCATGGCGCTTTATGCATCGCTTATTCCGGGCGTTGTTTGTTATCCGGTTATTTTAATCACCGTGACCCTAATCAGGGAACGTGCACCAATTCATGTCGCTGGAAATATGATACCTTGCCGGCCCATGAAAATGCCGAGGGCGATTATGTTCAGGATGCAGGGGCATTATCCATGTCTGACATCAGTAATGCCAGCTGTGGTGGTGCCGAACGGCATCCATTGGCGGATAAGGTATATTTTCTCGAAGAAGAAGGTCGCAAAGGTGAGTTGCTGCCGGTGATGGAGGATGAAAACGGGACTTACATCATGAACTCAAAGGACTTGAGAGCGATTGA
>CAIKYI010000372.1 GCA_903831545.1 uncultured Methylobacter sp.
CTGTTCACGACCTACCAGAAATTCGGCACGATTTCGCCATTGGCTATCAAGACTATAGGCCATTGCAACCCGCTCGGGATCCTGATTATTCCAGCCATCTTCGGCCATACGCACTTTTTGGACTGCCGTCTCGTGAGTAAAAGGCGGAACCGGAGGGCGAGCTTCTTGTATTGTGTTCATTAAGGACTCCGAGTAAATAATTAGTTTTCAGTGCAGTTGATAGTAAATGTTTTATCCGTGACCTTCCAGTTTTTTAGTCTGAGGAACTTGATAATCAAGAATAGGGTGAAAAAATAGCTTTAGCCCTCTGGTAATCGCCCTGCCCTAACGACTTGCTCCCATTTTTCCTTTACTCATAAATCGGATAAAGGTACATAAAAACAAAGAGCTAATAGTTCATTACTGTAAGCTGCTTTCATTAAATGCCATTAAATTTGGAAATCCTTGTATGACTTACAGCTTATTAGTATATGATAACAGCTGAAAAATCATTTATTTTTCAAACATTTCCCGGCTGTTTCCATCATCAATTTCATCAATACACCATTATAAAAACACTATGAATTTAATTAAAAAATCTTTACTTACACTGACTATGGCTATTTCTTTAAGTGCGAGCACTTTTGCTTTGGCTGAAGACGCAGCAACTACTGCAACTATCGCACATCTTGAAGGTGCTTTAGTTGAAGTCGGCAAAAAAGATTTTAATGCCTCTAACATACATTTAAAAGCAGCTCGTGATACGGCTGAAAAAATTACTGATAACAAAGCAATTGTTAAAAATGGCGTTCAAAGCATTATTCAAGCACAGATTCAGGGCAAACAGGCGGACATAGAAAAAACCACTGCTGAATTAAACAAAGCTTTAGAAGCGTTCAAATCAATTAAATAATTTTTAACGGCTTTTTTATGACGGGATTAACCTTGTTGATCCCGTTTTATTTAACACCTGTTCATACAACTTCATCTCAAATCTCAACTTTACCTGGTTTAGAAAAAAACCATCCAGATGAATCAACACCCCATTTCAATATCCTGTTATTTATGCCCGGTTTGTAATGAATCACTTCGGCTAAATTCCTCTGCCAAAACCTATGTTTGCCAAAACAACCATCACTTTGATCTTGCAAAGGAAGGTTATCTGAATTTATTGCCGGTGCAACATAAACACTCTGATGAACCGGGGGATAGCAAAGCCATGATACAGGCCAGACGCGAATTTTTGGAAGCGGGTCATTATGAACAGCTGGCCAAAGCCATTACCCGGTTAATCCAGATAAAATCCCCTGAATATCTATTGGATCTTGGTTGTGGTGAAGGCTATTACAGCCGACATATTGAACATTTTTGTACAAAAACAATTGCTCAGCACGGCCTGGATATCGCAAAATTTGCTGTGGCCGCTGCCGCCAAAAAACAACCGAATGCCCGTTTTATCGTCGCCAGCTCTAACCGGCTACCTTATAGCGATCACTATTTTGATTTCGTGTTAAAAGTATTCGCTCCGGCAAATGACCTTGAACTCAAGCGAACACTAAAACCCGCCGGACTTTTATTATCGGTAACGCCAGGGCCAAGACATCTATGGCAACTAAAAGAATTTATCTATGACAAAGTCCAGGAACATCCGTTGGAGATTCCTCCCCCCCAAGACTTCACCAACATCGAAACCCAACGCATCGCTTATAAAATGATGCCCAATCCTCAGCAAAGACTGGCATTGCTGACCATGACCCCTTTTGCGTGGCAAGCCAATGAAATAGTTCAACAAGCCATTAAAGATGCCATAGACCTTGAAATAGAAACCGATTTCATTTTAACGCTGGCGTCAAAAACAACAGATTAAATGATATCCGGCATTGCGCCCAAAGCCCTGCTCGTAATACCATCAGCTCAATCAAGCTGCCGGAAATTTCAGACATGAGTATTAATACATCGTTCGATTCAAGCGCTACCTTCATTAAAGTATTGTGTGAACGTTATGCCTGTAGCTTGGTTGAAACCCATATTTCCTGGGTTCTGCTAACCGGTCAATTTGCGTACAAAATTAAAAAACCGGTTAACTTTGGTTTTCTGGATTTTTCAACAGTTGAAAAGCGCCGTCATTGCTGCCTTGAAGAACTAAGACTAAACAAACGCTTCGCCCCCGACCTGTATCTTGAAGTCGTTCCGATCACGGGAACAGTCAAACACCCCCAATTTTACGGTGACGGTTTAGCTATTGATTACGCAGTAAAAATGCTCCAGTTTCCTGCCAGCCAATTATTAACTGAATATGTAAATCGAGGTCAGCTGGACATTGGTCATATCGGGCAAATGGCTGACAGTGTTGCCAATTTTCATGGCACAATTGCCCACGCCGCCATAGATTCGCCCTATGGGGACAATGCAGACATCAATCATTGGTTTGTTGAAAATTTCGACCAGATCAGGCCGTTATTAGTCGATATCGCACAAAAGCAACAACTACAACGCCTTCAAGAATGGGACACAACCGAATCCCATAAACTGGCTGGCGTGATGGAACAGCGTAAACAGCAAGGTTATATCCGCGAATGTCATGGTGATTTGCATTTGGGCAATATGACCCTGCTAAACGACAAGGTCGTTCTGTTTGATTGCATTGAGTTTAATCCGCTGCTACGCTGGATTGATGTAATCAGCGAAGTGGCTTTTTTGTTTGTGGACCTGCTGCATTTTGGTTATAGCCGCTATGCCTACCGTTTTCTTAACCTTTATTTGCAACATACCGGAGATTACAAGGGATTGGCTTTACTGCCGTATTATCTTGTTTACCGTGCCTTGGTCCGGGCTAAAGTTGCTTTATTACGCAAAACTCAACAAGCTGGAGATATTGCAGCCGCCAAACAATCATCTGACGATTATTTGATTTACGCTAACCTGGCCGAACAGTTTATTAAACCTCGCCAGACCGCCCTCATCATTACCCATGGCTATTCGGGTTCAGGCAAATCGACGATGGCAAGCCAACTTGCCGAAGTTATCGGCGCGTTTCAGATACGTTCCGATATAGAGCGAAAAAGACTGTTTGGTTACCTGCCTGCAGAACAAAGTAACAGTCGCATTGACAATGACTTGTATGCTCCAAACTCCAGTTTGCAAACCTATCAGTATCTTAAGGAGCTGGCACAAGCCACATTGGAGGCCGGATTTCCGGTCATTATTGACGCGACATTCCTTAAACATGCACAACGCGAACTGTTTAGACGGCTTGCAACCGACTGTTGTGTGCCCTTTCATATTATTTCATTTCAAGCATCAGACCAGGAATTGGCCAGACGTATTGCACAGCGACAAAATGATGCCTCGGAAGCAACAATAGCCGTACTAAATCACCAACAAAAAACCGCGCAACCACTTTCTGAACAAGAGCTAGCCAATGTTGTCCTGATTAATACCGAGAACGACAATGCTTTGAAATTGTTATTGAATAACTTTGACCGCTATTTGCAATGCCACTAAATGATATTTATCCCCTATTACTTTTCATAGGGATCGCGCAATAAATAAACCCCACAAAACTTTCAAGATTACCAAATATTGGAACACGGATGACACTAAATAGACAGACACTCACGAGTTTTTAAAACCCAGGGTTGTCCTGCACTTTATAATCCGTGAATATCTGCTTAATCAGTGTTCTATTAACCAAATAATTAAGCCAAAAACAATTGTGCCGCAGCATACGCATTTGAAGCGAAATAACAATGCAAGTAACTGGCTGTTAAACGGTTTATTTGATAAATGGCCTCACCGGCTGATGTATTATGTAAACGCTCGCCAAAGGCGGTAGGTATAAGAGGTGTTTCAATTAACGAATGGTGAAAAGTATGGCTACGCAAAAAGCCACCGGGTATAGTGGCTAATTGATACCCCAATCCTTTCAACCTGTTTTGCATGACAGCAGAACCCGGTAACAACCCGACCATCTCACCCTGATTGCCTGCCGTATCGGTAAGTGAATCCAGTAAATACAATAATCCTCCGCATTCGGCATAGAGTGGTTTTCCCTGCTCAAAATGAGTTTGCAACGCTGCTTTCATGGCCAGATTATTTTGCAGAGTTTGCAGATGCAGTTCGGGATAACCACCCGGCAGATAAATACTGTCAACCTCAGGCAGAGCGCTATCAGCAAGTGGCGAAAAGAAGCATAATGTAGCCCCCATTGCCTCTAATACCTCCAGATTGGCTGCATAAATAAATGAAAAAGCCGTATCTTGGGCAATACCGATGCGAATACCGGAAAGCAATTGCGGTAGTGATTCGGGTTGTTGAAAACGAAATTCAACCGCCTCCGGTAAGTTGGCCAAAGCGGTTAAGGCAAGCGCTTCGGCAGCCGCTGCTATGCGCGAATCCAGATCGTTGACTTCTTCAGCCTGAACCAAACCCAAATGCCGTTCCGGCAAGACAAAATGACTGTCGCGAGCTATCCCACCAAAATAGTGAATATCGGCTGGTATGCCTTGTTGAAGCATGTCATTATGCCGTGGACTGGCGACGTTATTGGCTAATACACCGGCAAACTTGAGTTTTGGCCGATAATTGGCAAGCCCAAAAGCAATTGCCCCAAACGTTTGCGCGGTTCCGGTTGCATTAATCACTGCCATGACTGGCACCGAGAAAAGTTCAGCGAGATCGGCGCAGCAAGGCTCTCCATCGAATAAACCCATGAC
>CAIKYI010000373.1 GCA_903831545.1 uncultured Methylobacter sp.
AAATAACCAGCATGCAGCAGGTAATGGAACCGCATTGACGTTGGTCACGGCCAAAGCAAAGCCCTGTGATCCCCCGCCTTCGACGACACCAAAACTAAGCGTGTGAAGCCCAGGAGTTAGGTCTTTGAATAATATGTCATAGACCGTTTCGTACTTTAGATTATAATCGGTTGATGGTGTTGTTTCATGTTTTGTTGTATTTGTGTTTGCTAATACAGTCAGATCACCATCCAGCACGAAAAAGGCAAAGTCATTTTTGGGTTCGGTGGGCGCTTTACTGAAGAAATTCCAGTTAAACGATAGTTTTTCGCCAGCAGCAGCTAAAAACGTCTGTTGAATTGCAGATCCATTGCCAGTCGCAGTGGCTGGTAATGTGATGCCATTGTTCAGCTTCAGAAAACTCGTAAGCTCTGTTTGGGATACTGGCGAAAATCCTGAATTTAATATATCTGTACTGCCCAGGATAGCATGATTACGAGCTGGAGCCGGGATTGAGCCAAACCAGTTTCCTTGATCAATACCTGGCTCAAGATTGGAGGGCTGTACTTGTCTGTTGCCTATTTGCGTCCAGCCATATAGCCCACCAGTCAAATCCGTGGAGCTTCTAGCAGCAAAGTCACCATTCGTTATGATCGCCGCATGTGCCTGATTACTTGTCATTATAGCCATCGCTAGCAAACTTGCTGCGAGTAACTGATAGTTTATGTGATTACTTTTCATGGTCATCTCCTAAAGTTATTAACAATTGATTGTCTGTATATAAATGTAATGAAATTAAATTCTTGCTGCGCACCTCCGTTTTTAGTGTTGGTTGATTGAAAAAATCGGATAAGTCAATTGGCTGTGCCGGTAATAGTCATTGTGACGGTGTCGCCCTTTCTGACGGTCAGTCTTGAGGTGCAATCCCAACTGATGCCACTAAAGACAATGGGAGCCACTTGGCGTGTTATTCCGTTGGTACATATCACCCTTTCGAGGGTTAAGCCTGTTGCTATTCCTCCGGGTTTATTATTTTGAAAAGTCGCTATGACGTTCTTGGTAGCGATCATGGAAACAACACAACTGGGAGTGGTGCCTGTGCATGCCTCACTCCAGCCGGTAAAGGAATAGCCTGCGGCAGGTGTCGCAGTCAAGGTCACGTAAGTGCCGCTGGTATAATTCTCGGTGCAATCCGTACCGCAGTCGATACCTATCGGATCGCTCATCACTTTGCCCTGCCCACTAATGTTCACGGTTAAGGGGTATTGAAGAGGTGGGGTGAAGCTAAAGAGCGCCGTCACGCTTTTTGCTGCCGTCATTGATAAGACACAAGTACCGCTACCCGCGCAATCCCCGCTCCACCCGCTAAAGGTATAGCCCGCAGACGGTATAGCGGTCAGCGTCACGTTGGTGCCGCTGGCGTAACTCTCGGTGCAATCCGTACCGCAGTCGATACCCGCCGGATTACTTGTCACCTTGCCCAGTCCGCTGGTGGTCACGGTTAGGGGGTACTGAGGAATGGCGTTGAAGGT
>CAIKYI010000374.1 GCA_903831545.1 uncultured Methylobacter sp.
CGTTGATACAAACCTTGATAGGCTTGTACCCGCCGGATCAAGGCCAGATTTATTTTGACGAAGTTCCAATTAACCGCATCGGTTTGGAAGTAGTCAGAGAAAATGTCGTCACTGTGTTGCAACACCCTGTGCTATTTAATGATACCATTCGCGCCAACCTGACCCTGGGTAAATCGGCTAGCGATGAAGATTTATGGAATGCGCTGGCTATCGCGCAATTAAATGACGTCGTGCAGGATTTGACCCAAGGGCTGAATACCATCGTTGGACGACTGGGCATGAGGCTGTCTGGCGGCCAGCGCCAACGCATGGCCATTGCCCGAATGATCGTCGCCAACCCTAAAGTAGTGATACTGGATGAAGCGACTTCCGCCCTGGACAGTGAAACAGAATACAAATTACATCTCGCCATGGCGGACTTTTTAAAAGATCGTACCACCATCATCATTGCCCATCGGTTAAGCGCCGTTAAACAGGCCAATCATGTTTATGTATTTGAACAGGGAAAAATCTGCGAACATGGCCAACATGAAACCTTACTCAATCAAAATGGCCTTTACGCCAAGCTTTATGGCGAATATCAGTGAAGCAGGTTCAAGGTGAAAGGTCAAAATCAGACAAAATCCATAACCTCAAAAGACCTTTAGCCTTGATCCTTACACCTCTAACTTGAAAAAACCATGCCCGAAACCTACGATCTCCATTGCCACTCCATAGCGTCTGACGGCTCCCTGTCACCCACAGAATTAGTGCAGCGTGCCCATGAACAGGGCGTAACCTCGCTGGCTTTAACCGATCACGATACCGTTGCAGGACTTGCCGAAGCACAAACGGCCGCAAACATGGCCGGCATCAAGCTAATTCCGGGCATAGAATTTTCAGCAACCTGGCAAAACAAGTGTTTCCATATTGTCGGTTTGGGCATTGATCCCGATTATCCCCCACTTCGTGAAGCCACCCATAATTTACAACTCATGCGCATGGAACGGGCCGAAAAAATCGCCGACAAGCTGGAGAAAAAACGCATCCCCGGCGCCCTTGATGCCGTCAAAAAAGCAGCCGGTGAAGGCATGATTACCCGTAGCCATTTTGCCGATTTTCTGCTCTCGCAATTCCATGTTTCCACCCAACAGGAAGCCTTTGACCGCTATCTGGGCTCCGGTAAAGCGGCTTTTGTCTCTACCACCTGGTCTGAGCTGGAACAGGCAGTAAACTGGATCACCCAATCCGGCGGCGTTGCGGTGCTGGCGCATCCTTTACGCTATAAACTGACAGCCAGCTGGATGAAACGCCTGTTAGCCGCCTTCAAGGATACTGGTGGCTTAGGTATAGAAGTCGTAACAGGCCGCTACAATGCCGATGAAATTAAAACAGTAGCCAGTTTCGCAAGCCGCTTCGAACTTGCCGGTTCTGTCGGCTCTGATTTTCACAGCCCCGCCAACCCTTGGATAGAACTGGGCCGACTGGCTCCATTGCCAACCAACATCACACCCGTTTGGGAGTTGTTCGGGAACCCAAATGAGAAACCCGTTTTATGAGCTTTTGGAAAACCAAAAAACTGGCTGAAATGAACTCCGAAGAATGGGAGTCCTTATGTGACAACTGCGGAAAATGCTGTCTGCATAAACTGGAAGATGAAGATACCGGCGACATTTATTTTACCCGTGTTGCCTGTAAACTCATTGATCTGACTACCTGCCGCTGTACCCGTTACGCCGAACGCACTCAATTGATCTCCGAATGTCTGGATATAAAACATCTCGACACTGCTAATTACCACTGGCTACCTGCAACCTGCGCTTACCGGTTATTGAGTGAAGGTGAAGAACTTCCAGTCTGGCATCCCTTGCTCACAGAAAGCACCGATTCCGTTGAAAATGCAGGCGTTTCAATCAGAAGTTTTGCGATGGAAGAATCTGAAGTTAAAGATATTGATGATCTGGAAGATCATATAATTGAATGGCTGGATTAAGCCCCGAAATGGTGGATTGCCTATCGGCGAATCCACCCTACAGCACTTAAAAAACCCATGACTCCAGAAAAATTCATTAATACCTGGACTGAAAACGACCTGACCGAACGCGCCGGTGCCCAATCCTTTATCGAGGATTTATGCAGCCTGCTACAACTAGACAAGCCGCGCAGTTCTGACGATTTTTGCTACGAAAAAGGCGTCATCAAAGATAGTGGCAAACAAGGCTGGGCGGATGTCTGGAAGCGCGACCATTTTGGCTGGGAAAATAAAAAGCCGGGGCGTGATCTTCGCGCGGCCTTAACACAATTGCGCGAATATTCCGGAAACCTGGGCAATCCGCCCCTGTTGATTGTTTGCGACCGTGACCGCATCGAAATCCATACCGCGTTTCGTGGTTACCCGGATGAGCCGCGTACTATTTTATTGCAAGAGATCGGCGATCTTAAAAACAAGCAAATCTTACGCTGGGTTTTTACCGACCCTGACAAGCTTAAGCCACTCAAATCGAATGCCGC
>CAIKYI010000375.1 GCA_903831545.1 uncultured Methylobacter sp.
GCCCAACGGCGATTGGTATGGAAACAGTAGACTTAGGTCTCATCATCTACCCAACTTTCAACCGTGATTCCCTGCTTATCAGAAATGCCTGCTAAAACATCGTCTTGCTTTACCGGCAAAACTAAAATCTTCTTGCGTGTTGGAATCATCATTTTATTAAATTTACGATTTTTCAACCAAACTAAAACTCTAAAACCCAGCAATACGATAACAACGATTAAATAGAACAAGGGGTCGGCAAGATTGCCTTTGAGTTGCCAAAAATAATGAACGACACCGGCAAGCGCAGCGATATAGATATAACGATGCAATTTTTTCCAGGCTTTGCCCATGCGCTTTTTAGCCCATTTTGGCGATGTAATGGCCAATAAAAAAACAATCAGGTAGCACACCAATCCAAACCAGATATAAGGACTTTCCAGAATATCAATGCCGATAAGATTCCACACCAAAGCATGGTCTACAAGTAAATACGCGAGCAAATGCAAGGTTGCGTAAAAAAAAGCATATAACCCCAGCATTTGACGATAAGCCGCCATGCCGCGAAATTTTGTAACTGTTTGTACTGGAGTAATAACAAGCGTTAAACATAAAAAACGTAACGCCCAGTCTCCTAAACGTATATGTACTGCCTGTATCGGATTTGAACCCAGGTTGTTAATCCCTACATCAATTAACAACCATAGCAAAGGTATTAAACAAGCGACTGTGGTTACAGACCACAAACTGTTTAATCGTAAAACCATCAGAAAAAATGCCGTAAGTCCATATCGCTATACAATGACGCCACCTGCTCTCCGTAGCCGTTAAATAGTTCAGTTTGACGACGAGGAGTAAAAAAGCCACTCCCTAATTGACGCTCGCTGTTCTGACTCCAGCGAGGATGGGCAACAGCGGGATTTACATTAGCGTAAAAACCATATTCGTCAGGCGCTGACTTACTCCAACTTGTAGCAGGAGGCCTTCTTAAAAACTCAATCTTTACAATAGCTTTAATACTTTTAAAACCATATTTCCACGGCACAACCAGGCGCAAGGGCGCGCCGTTTTGCTTGGGCAGAATATCACCATACATACCGACAGCAAGAATTGCCAGCGGATGCATGGCTTCATCAATACGTAAACTTTCTACGTAAGGCCATTCAAGCATGGCATTATTTTGTTGCTTTGGCATTATTTCGGGTTGCTGAACTGAAGTAAATTTTACGAAATTTGCAGTTGATAGCGGTTTAAAGGTTTTTATTAAACTACCCAGTGAAAAGCCAGCCCAAGGTACAACCATAGACCAGGCTTCAACACATCGAAAACGGTAGATATACTCCTGGACAACCTGTAGACGCAGAATATCTTCCAAATAATAACTACCCGGCTTTTCTACTTCGCCACTGATCTCTACTGACCAAGGATCAACAGGCAGACTTTGCGCTAACGTTGTTGCATCGGTTTTATTAAAGGAGAACTCATAATAATTGGTATGATTTTTAATAATTTCAGCCGGCGTAAGTAGTAAAGAATCGTTAGATAAATTACTTTTTGGCAAATCCCCCCAGACCGGTTTATTGTTATTAGCCAGCGCCGGAACAATACCCGAACCGGTCAACATAGTCGCCAACATTGCTTTAATTATCTGACGTCGCTTGTTAAAAACCAAAGGATCGGTAATCTCACTAGCGGGAATAGCTTTTTCTGTTTTAATTATCATTGTTAAATTTACCTAACAGTCAATTAATACCGTTGTTCAGGAGAGTTTTTCTCTCTCTATGGTTCTCGACTTAATAATATTGCATTTAGCAGGCGTGGGCAGCACACCATAAGTTAAGCAGAATGGAACTTATTTTGCATGGCTACACCAACAAACCAGAGCAGTTAACCATTATTTTTTCCCTCTGGGAATCCGGTTCCATAATTTTTTAATTTTAATTTCAGTAATAAATGCCAGCGAAAATAGTTGGATAAAGTTATCAGCTTCAATTAAATCAAGACCTATATGCTCAGGAACCAGTTCTTTTCGAGTTCCAAAAATACGATCCCAGAGTGAAAAAACAATGCCGTAATTACTGTCGTGCTCACTACGCAAGGTTGAATGATGTGTTCGGTGCAGCGATGGCGTAATAAATACTTGCGAAATAAGCTCTTCTTTGGGAACACGAATATTGGCATGATGAAACATGATAAAAAATAACTCAACAATCTCAATAGAAAGTATCAAATACGCATTGACGCCAATAATGACAACAAATACACACTTATAAATAATTTCCAGCAGTAAATCAAAAACGTGAAATCGAAAACCGGTGGAAACATTAAAGCCTTTATCGCTATGATGTACTTTATGAAATCGCCACAAAGCCGGATAGGTGTGGCTGGCAACGTGCCAAAGGTA
>CAIKYI010000376.1 GCA_903831545.1 uncultured Methylobacter sp.
AATCCGGCCGGAGTGTTAAATTCAGCTGTTGAATAGAGTGATGCCTTTATAAAAAGTGGACTTATTGTTTATACTGAAGGACGCATTGAGAACTCTGAAATGCGTTTTAATGCTGCTCCTGATGATTTGATTGATGGTGCGCCAATAGTTGTATTGATAAATGCCGGCTCGGCCTCAGCTTCAGAGATTGTAGCCGGAGCGCTACAAGATCAAAAACGGGCTGTGATCATGGGCGAGAAGTCCTTTGGTAAAGGTTCAGTGCAAACCATATTGCCAACCAGTAATGGTGCGGCTGTCAAGTTGACAACAGCGCGTTACTATACGCCTTCAGGTCGCTCTATACAGGCAGAAGGTATTGAACCTGATATCACCTTGGCTCGCGTTAAACTGGAGTCATTAGAAAAGTCGGAATTCAAGCCGGTTAAGGAAGCTGATTTGTCTCATCATTTGCAAAATGGTAAAGGTAAAGAAGGACAGGATGAAGCGCAGGATAAAGAAAAGGAAAATCTGGAAAAAGATTATCCTTTGTATCAGGCGCTGACCTTGCTAAAAGGTGTGAGTATTATCAAAAAGTAAAAAACGTCTTTTAGCAGGTAGCATAACCCGGATTTTGGCAGGCTTTTAAGTCTGTCGGAATTCGGGTTTTTTATGTCTTGAATGTGCAAGATATGAAATAATGTGTTTTAACTTATCTTTCAAATTTCATAGGAATAGGCAAAAGCATGAGCTTTGGGAGAAGTATCCGGATGTATTTGGCTGATGGAACGCCGTCTGGAATTAGGCATGTAGAGATTGCCAACTGGTCAGGTCAAGCAATAGCGTGTCCCAGAAGCAGGTTTGCAGAATTATCCAAATGGGACGAAGCAAAAAGGCCTGGTGTTTATTTTTTAGTTGAAAAACAAAATACCGATTCGGATAATAGGGTCTATATCGGCGAATCTGAAAATGTAATCAAGAGGTTAAGTGATCATGACCGCAATAAGGATTTTTGGAATGAGGTTATAATCTTTACCAGTAAAGATGAAAATTTAACAAAGTCGCACGTAAAGTATTTGGAGTCTCGTCTTGTTTCTATTGGTATTGAAGCTGATAGATATCAAATAGAGAATTTAAATACTCCAACAGAATCAAATCTGCCTAGAGCAGATAAAGACGCAATGGAAGAGTTTATTCATAACCTAAAAATTATAATTGGTACTTTAGGGCACAAGTTTTTGGAACCAATTAAAGCTGTTCTTATTGAGCAGGTAATGAATAGCAAGTCGCCTGTTGGAATTCCATTATGTTTCGCATTAAAAGAATTGAAAGCGTTTGGTCAAATGACAGATGACGGCTTTCTTTTACTTGCTGGCTCAGATGTATCCTTAGCCGTCAGTTCAAGTATGCCTGGAAACTCAAAATCAATTCGTGAGTCACTGGTTTCTGAGGGTTTATTAAAGATTGAGGGTGAAAAGTACAGGCTTATGAAAGACACGCTTGTTAGTTCGTCTTCATATGCAGCAGCAATTGTTGCAGGAACAAGTCGAAGTGGGCCTCAAAGTTGGCAAGATACTTCTGGAAGAACGCTCAAAGTAATCGAAGATAAGATACTTAATGAAGCAACCAAAGTAGGCGTTTGATTAAGAGCAGCAGGATAGGTACGAATTGGGTTTGATGGTTTTAGCTATCGCCTCTGGGCAACTGCCCCATCACCGGCATTGATGTAGCGGTCCCTATCGTACCTTGTCCTTTTATGAATCGATCGATTTTTGATAATTAACTGTAAAGTCATTCAACGTAGATAACGCCGCAGGCAGGTCTTCGGTTTTTTCAAGACTAAACGCATTAACCCCAACGCGTGATAAATAAAATACCTGATCCGCCATAAAGTGGCCGGTTGCCCTGATTTCGCCTTTATAGTTATAGCGGCCTCTCAGCAGCCAAGCATGAGAAAAAATACGGCCATCAGCAAACGCAGGAAAATCCAGCTCAACTAATGCGATGTCCTTTAAATCACTTGCAATGTCACTAACCGAGTCAGCAGGGCCAATTCTGATGCCTATCTTGTCTTTAGAGTTAAGTAACTGTTGTTTGTCTGTTAGCCAGCGAGCCAAGGAAACAATGATATTGCCCGCCTTTAGTTCGGCTTCATCGGCAACAAAATACCAGTTGTCATCAATTATTTGTCTGTCTTTAATTATTTGCATAGACTTGTTCTTTGAAAGGGTTAATGCCAACACGTTTTACCATGTCCAAAAACGATTCATCGTTCAGGCGTTGTTTGATATAAACGTCAAGTATGGTAGTAATAGCCTGAGTGACCTGGTCTTTTGCAACCGCAGGGCCAAGCCGTTCGCCAATAGCCGCTTCATTTTCGGAAGAGCCTCCCAATGTTAGCTGATACCATTCAGCGCCTTTTTTATCGACGCCCAGAATGCCAATATGGCCTACGCTTTGATGCGCGCAGCCGTTCATGCAACCAGACATGTTGATTTTTACTTCACCGATATCATGCAGATAGTCTAAGTCATCGAGAGCTTCATTGATTTCTTTGGCTACACTGATTGAACTGGCATTGGCGAGAGAGCAAAAATCAAGGCCAGGACAGCAAATCATATCCGTGGCGGTACCTATGTTCGGTGTGGCCAGCTTTAGTTTGTCTAATTGTTGCCACAGTGGGAATAGGTCCGCTTGTTTTATGTCGGCAAGAATCAGGTTTTGTCTGTGGGTACTTCTGATTTCACCAAAACTGTATTGATCGGCCAAGTCTGCTACAGCATCAAGTTGCGTATCAGTCATGTCTCCAGGTGGTGATTCTGGAGCTTTTAACGAGATGAATACGGCGTGGTAGCCAGGTTCTTTATGAGCGGCAATATTATATTTAAGCCAGGTTGAAAAAGACTGGTTTTCAAGTTTATGTTGCTTAAAACTGGTATCTTGCTGTGCATCAGTTTCGTAGGCAGGGGGTGTAAATTGTGCTTTTACAGCCTCAATGCGTTCAGAACTCAGCTCCAGATTATCGCGAATTTGTAGCCATTCCTGTTCAACTAATTCGGAAAATTTTTCCATCCCTGATTCTTTAACAAGAATTTTAATACGCGCCTTGTATTTGTTGTCGCGTCTTCCGAACAGATTGTAAATTCGCAGTATAGCTTCCAAGTACGAAAGTAGGTGTTTTTTATCCAGATACGGCTTGATAACCTGACCAATGATAGGGGTGCGCCCCAAACCACCGCCAACGAGGACCTTAAAGCCGGTTTCGCCAGAGTCATTGGTAATTAGATGTAAGCCAATGTCATGAAACTGGGTAGCCGCACGATCAAGTTTTGCGCCACTGACAGCAATTTTAAATTTACGTGGTAAATAGGCAAATTCAGGATGCAGAGTCGTCCATTGTCGGATAAGTTCGCAATAGGGGCGAGGATCTTCAATTTCGTCGATACACACGCCGGCTAAATGATCAGAGGAGGTATTTCTCAAGCAATTACCGCTGGTTTGTATCGCATGCATTTGTACGCTGGCCAATTCTTCGAGAATGTCAGGTATAGTTTCTAGTTTTGGCCAGTTAAATTGAATGTTTTGCCGGGTGGTAAA
>CAIKYI010000377.1 GCA_903831545.1 uncultured Methylobacter sp.
CCCCAACGGACTATTAATCGCCCCATTAACAGTAACACCCGCAGAATTGAAAAACCAGAAATTGGCATTGCCTATAATCGACACCAACGTGCCGTCGACGACAGAAGGGTAATCTACCCCCCCCGTAACCGTACTACTAACATTGGTCACACCACTACAACCACCGGGACATTGAAACAACGCAGTATCACCTGCTGATATACCGAATTTACTAAAGCTGAAGAACAGATTAGACCCGCTTTGGGTGCCATTGGCATTCGGTCCGTCACCATTAATGGGGATGACATGAGCTCCAGGTATATTAAAATCCTGCATTGCACCGGAACCTGTTCCAGTAGAACCATCCATGGTGATAGCTGATTGAGCGTTGGCAACAACAGAAGCGACCAGACTTAAGGTCGCAAAGGACGCTATAATCAATAGCTTTTGACGAAAAACAAAAAAAGGCAAACTCATTTAGAATCTCAATAAACTTTAAGCATGCCCAATAGTAGCAGATAGATCACAAATCGACAGCACAAAAGTACAGCTAAAATTTATGGTCTCTTCCTTAGTCACTATCATTGCGAAAAGTCATGCTTTAAAGCTAACTAAAATTGATCTATCAAATCAAGCTTGCCAAACCAATATCCTTGAATTGACCTCACATATCCAAAGCAGCAACCCTGCTATCTTCGGGCATGGTTTTACTAAAATAACTACGTACACCATTAAAAATAGCGCCGGCTATTTTTAACTGATGATCAGTGTTAACCAACTTAAGTTCTTCTGACGGATTGGAGATAAATGCTGTTTCAACCAAAATAGACGGTACATCGGGAGACTTCAACACTAGAAAACCGGCTTTTTGAACTGAGCCATAATGCAGTTCACCTATATGTTCAAAGTTTTTTAACACCTTGCTTGCCACATTAACACTGGCATCTTGCGTCGCAGTCTGTGACAAATCCAACAAGACCGAAGCGAGCACATCCTCTTTATCATTTAAACTCACGCCACCGACCAGATCAGAGGAGTTTTCACTGTTTGCCAGCCAACGTGCAGCTTCGCTGGTCGCTCCTTTATTGGATAAGGTAAACACTGAGGCGCCTTTAACGGTTGAGTCCTGAAACGCGTCAGCATGAATCGAGATAAATAAATCAGCCTTGGCGGCTCGGGCAATTTGCATTCTTTTTCTAAGATCTACAAAATAATCTCCCTTCCGAACCATCACTGCCTTCATACCCGGCTGATTATTAATTAACTCCGATAATTTTCTGGCAATCGCCAGAGTAATTTTTTTCTCCTCGGTTCCATTTTGACCGTGTGCACCGGGATCATCGCCACCGTGACCCGCATCAATCGCAATAATAATACCCTTATCCCGCTTCGCAACTTTTGTAAGCTCAGCTGAGTTGCTTACAGGCTTTTTTGTTGCTGCGATTGGTAGTTCTTTAACGGGCTTTTCAATCGTTGATTTAATTTCTGCAACTTTGACAGGAACTGATTTTTCCGGGGTTGGTATGGTGTCCGGCTTTTGCTTAATTGTTACATTGTTAACGGGGGACTTGTCCAGTAACTCAATGACTAAACGGTGTCCATGCTCATTTAAGCTATTGGTTCTTAGAGACATGTTTTTTGAGCTAAGTTCTCTTTTCAAATCGACAACAATTCTGACATCGGTTTTATTTTTTGTTGCAACACGAACTTGCGAAAACAGGGAGTGAGAAGGCGGTGGTTGACTTAAAGCTTGCTTTACAGTGGCATTACGCACATCAATGACTAGTCGCGCCGGGTTATTCATCAAAAATACCCGATGCTCAGGCGAAGACGTCACATCAAACAACATTTGCGTTTGATCGGGCGTATTCCAATATTGCAATGAACTTATCTTAATCTGTTCCGCATGACCAGATACAGACATCAACTGAAATCCAATTATAAACAAGAACTTCCAGTA
>CAIKYI010000378.1 GCA_903831545.1 uncultured Methylobacter sp.
GATATAATTAGCCAAAACATTCATAGAGTTAAAGAGAGTTCAGTGGATATCAAAGAATACATGACGGCCCTTGGCCAGAAAGCCAGAAAAGCGGGACGTGAAATAAGCCGTACCGAGTCAGGCAAAAAAAACCTTGCTTTGCTCAAAATTGCCGAAGTTATTGAAAATAGCCAGGCGTTGCTTATTGCAGAAAATAGTAAAGATTTGGAGGCTGGCAGAACCAACGGTCTGGAAGCAGCGTTGTTGGACAGGTTGGAACTTACCCCGGCTGGAATTCAGTCTATGGTTGAAGGTTTGAAACAGGTTGCAGCGTTAGCAGATCCCGTGGGTGAGATCACTGATTTAAGCTATCGACCCAGCGGCATTCAGGTCGGTCAGATGCGCGTACCGTTAGGCGTCATAGGCATTATCTATGAATCGCGGCCAAACGTAACAGTCGATGCGGCAGCGTTATGCCTTAAATCCGGTAATGCCTGTATTTTAAGGGGCGGCTCGGAAGCCATCCATTCCAATCAGGCCATTGCAGCGTGTATTGCCCAAGGGCTTGAAGCAGCTGGTTTACCGGTGGAGGCCGTGCAAATCGTAGCAACGGCAGATCGCGCTGCGGTTGGTGAATTAATCACCATGGATAAGTATGTTGATGTGATTGTGCCGCGTGGCGGCAAAGGCTTGATCGAGCGTATTTCAACAGATGCCACCATTCCAGTGATAAAACATCTGGATGGTATTTGCCATGTTTATATTGATGATAAAGCCGATATAGACAAGGCCATCAACATTGCCGTCAATGCCAAAACGCATCGTTATGGTGTTTGTAATGCCATGGAAACCTTGCTGATAGCCGAAAGCATTGCGCCAACAGTTCTGCCCTTGTTAGCTGAAAAATATAGCGAAAAAGGCGTTGAATTACGCGGCTGTCTTAAGACTTGTTCGCTGCTTCCGGGTTGTCTCAGAGCCACTGAGCAAGATTGGGATACTGAATATCTCGCTCCTGTCTTGTCGATTAAAATTGTAGACGGCCTTGAGGAAGCTTTAGCGCACATTGACCAACACAGTTCCGGTCATACCGAAGCCATTGTCACTGAAGATTACACGCTGGCCCGCCGCTTTTTAAGGGAAGTCGATTCAAGCTCTGTGATGGTTAATGCGTCTACCCGTTTCGCTGACGGTTTTGAATATGGTTTGGGCGCGGAGATAGGTATCAGCACCGACAAGTTGCATGCTCGTGGCCCGGTGGGTCTGAAAGGGCTGACCTCGTTAAAATATATCGTTCTCGGTGACGGTCATATCAGGCAGTAAATGATTGGCATCTTTGGTGGAACCTTTGATCCGATACATTACGGGCATTTGCGTTCGGCACTGGAAGTAAAAGAGAGCTTCGACTTAACTGAAGTTCGCTTGATTCCCTGTGCTAATCCACCTCATCGAAACCAGCCGTCGGTATCGGCAAATATGCGTTTGCAGATGTTGGAATTGGCCATAAAAAATCAGCCGGGACTTAAAATTGATACCCGGGAACTGGACAGACACACCAAGTCCTGCGAAGTTCCGTCGTATATGGTGGATACGCTAAAGTCTTTGCGGCAGGATTTAAAAGATGAAATCCTGGTGTTATTCATTGGCAGCGATGCGTTTAAGCAGTTAACAAGCTGGCATCAGTGGCAGCAGTTATTTGATTACGCGCATATTGTGGTATTAACCAGGCCGGGCTTTGTAGCAGGTCAACTGGATGATTTTTTTAAGGCCAGACTGGCTAAAGAGAGTAACGAATTGGCGCAAACCAGCGCAGGAAAGTTATTCATGGCGCAAGTCACCCAATTGGATATATCGGCTACCGCCATCAGGAACATAATTGCAAAAAAACACAATCCGGGTTATTTATTGCCCGATGCTGTCATAAAATACATCAAGAAAAACAAGCTTTACGAGACGATTTGATCTCATTACCCTGCACATCAAAATTTCCCTCTCGGCTTAAAGAGAAAATCGGGTTTGGATGTGCAAACTTTACACTAGGAATTTGAATGCAAGTAGAAGAAA
>CAIKYI010000379.1 GCA_903831545.1 uncultured Methylobacter sp.
ACCAAAAATATGCTGGTTAGTTATGACATTAACCCCTTGGGATTTTTCTAACGGGAAATATGTCTGATAATCCGATAAATCGAGGTTTACCGCCCAGACTGGAAATCATTGAACAGGATTCCGGTAAACTTTGCGCCAACTTGACAGGCACCTGGAATCTTCGTGGTTTGGTAGTCGCTCCAGAGTTGAGCCGAAAAATCAGCGCCTGTTTAAAAACTGACAACCTGCAATGGGATATGCGTCAGGTTGAGGTGCTGGATAGCGCCAGCGCGCTGATACTCTGGAAGGCCTGGGGAAAAAAAATGCCAGTTGACTTGTTGCTGCGGCCTGAACATCAGTGTTTATTCGAGCGTTGTCTGGCTCTGAAAATACCTGAAGTCACTCAGGCCAGTTCATGGCATATTGGCAGATACACCTCTCAATTGCTTGTCAGTCTTCGGCTGCAATTGTTTGCCCTGGTGACTTTGTTGGGCCAGTTGCTACTGGATATTTTGTATCTGTCCATACATCCGGGTTCGATTCCTTGGTCGGAAATTTCCATAACAATCTATGAATCCGGTGTCAGAGCTCTGGGCATAACCGCGCTGGTAGGGTTTTTAATCGGCATCGTGCTCAGTTATTTATCGGCCCTACAATTGAAAATGTTTGGCGCGGAGATTTATATCATCAACATTCTGGGACTGAGTGTGATCCGGGAGCTGGGACCGCTGTTAGCGGCAATCCTGGTAGCAGGCCGTTCCGGTTCGGCAATTACCGCGCAAATTGGTATCATGCGGGTTACCGAGGAATTGGATGCTTTATCGGCGATGGGCATCTCTCATTCACTGCGCCTGGTTTTGCCTAAGGTATTGGCTTTAATCATTGTCCTGCCGTTGATCAGCGTGTGGACCAGCTCGACAGCGCTGATGGGTGGCATGGTCTCGGCGCAGAATACCCTTGATATCAGTTATCAGCAGTTTTTTGTTAAATTGCCGGAAACGGTGCCGCTGATTAATGTATTTATCGGCCTGTTTAAAAGCGCTGTTTTTGGTGCAATGATTGCGCTGATTGCCTGTCATTTTGGATTCAGGATTAAGCCCAATACCGAAAGTCTGGGTAATGAAACGACCAATTCCGTCGTGGCAGCCATCACCATGGTGATCATGATTGATGCGCTATTTGCCATTTTGTTTATGAATATGGGCATGCCATGAGTCAGACATCAGCTTACGCCATTCAGTTGGAGCATATCTGGACGAGTTTTGGCGATCCTCAAAAGGGGACTGTCAAGGATGTCCATCAGGACATTAATCTTTGTCTGGAGTATGGCGAAATTTTGGGCGTGGTCGGTGCCTCGGGTTGTGGCAAGACCACTTTGTTGCGCGAAATTGTTGGTCTGCAAAGCCCCACTCGGGGCGAGGTGATTGTGATGGGACAGTCGTTGAAAAACGTCACCGCCGGTCATGGCGAGCAACTGCGTAACAATTGTGGTGTGCTGTTTCAGAAAGGTGCGTTATTTAGCGTATTAAATGTTTTTGACAATATTGCCTTTCCCTTGCGGGAACTGGGCTTCAGGGATGAGGAGCTGATTGCGCGACTCGTGTTTATGAAGTTGGCAATGGTTGGCCTTGCCGCTACTGATGCCTGGTTAAAACCGGCTGATTTGTCTGGTGGCATGGTAAAACGGGTAGCGCTTGCCCGCACTCTGGTTTTGGAGCCGGGCTTGTTGTTACTGGATGAGCCGACCTCTGGACTCGATCCTATTTCCAGTGAAGATTTTGTCAGCCTGTTAGCCAATTTGCATAAGGATCTTCATTTTACGGTGTTCATGGTGACGCATGATTTGGATATTTTAAGGGATTTGTGTACCAAAGTTGCGGTGCTGGCGGATAACAAATTGGTGGCATTTGGCACCTTGGCAGCAGTTCTGGACTGCAAGCATCCTTTTGTAGAAAGGTTTTTTCATAATAACCGTGCTAAACGAGTGTTCCAATACCAGGAGAAGCTTAATGGGTAGAGATAATCATGCGTTGATGACCGGTCTTTTTTTGGTTGCCTTGCTGACCGCGTCGACGGCGATCATTTTCTGGATGGGCACTCTGAACCAGGAACGCAATCTCTATGTCATAGCAACCAGAGCTTCCGTTTCCGGGCTAAATCCTGAATCTACCGTTTTTTACCGAGGCATAGCGGTTGGGAAAGTGCTTAAAATCCAGTTTGATCCATCGGACTCCGCTACCATTCTCGTACCCATAGAGGTCGATAAAGAAATTGTACTGAGTAAAGGCGTTTATGCCGTACTGCGCTTAAAGGGCGTGACCGGCTTAACCCAGATTCAGCTTGAGGATTCGGGGACCGTATCCAGTCCTTTGGAACCGGGCGATAATAAATTGTCCCGTATTCCATTGGAACCTTCAATGGCCGACAAATTGATGGATACCGGAGAAGAACTTTTGCATAAAGCCGATCATTTAATGCAGCGGCTCAGTGCGGTATTGAGCGATGAAAATGAACAAAATATCAGTGGAATTCTAGGCAATTTAAAATCCTTAACCGATAAGCTTTCTGGCTTACAAAAAAGTGTTGATCAGGCGCTGGCCGGCGTTCCTGGATTGACTAAAGATGCCCGGGCAACGCTGAAGAAAATTGATGGTTTGACCAATGATTTACAGGGCTTAACCGAAGACGTTAAGTTACTCAGTCTAAAAGCAGGTAAACTGGTTGATAGTGGCAAAACCACCGGGGATGCGTTATCGCAGAGCACTATACCTAAAGTCAACAAACTGCTAATTGAATTACAGTCAACAACACAGCAGGTAAAAAGAGTTGCCACAATGCTTGAAAATGATCCGCAACAATTGTTGCTGGGACCAAAACAGCAAGATGCAGGTCCGGGCGAACCGGACTATAAGGAACAGTAATGAAATTTCTTTTACTTGGATGGCTGTTATTGGTTGGCACGGGTTGCAGCGTCACCGCAACGCAGCCGGTATTGCATGATTTTGGCAAGGCTTCGGTGTCCGGTTCCAGTGATCGGGGTAAGGCATCGATTAACATCAATGCGCCGACCTGGCTTTGGGATAACCGAATTCGTTACCGCCTGCTTTATACGTCGCCTTCCCAAATCCGGTTCTACGGTCTGGATCGCTGGGTTGCCGCGCCGCCGGAATTATTTGAACAAGCGCTACATTTCAGCGGTCAGGCTCTGGATTATTCGGTGCTAATTCGATTACAGGATTTTGAACAGCAATTTGAATCGCGCGATAAAGCTCGCGTGGTGTTGCATTTTTCCGTGGAGGCTTATGCAATTAAAGATAAACAGTTGGTCGGTCAGCAAACGTTTTATCTGGAGCAATCAACCAAAACAGCTGATGCAGCCGGTGCAATTATAGGGTTTAGTGATCTGGCGCAGCAGGCTAATGGCAAAATTCAAACCTGGCTGTCGGGGATGTCCAACATACACAAACCGGGTATTTCGGTTCAACCTTAAGTGGGGAATTTTTTTATCGCTATAAACACGGGACAAAGATAGCTGCGGTTTTTAAAGTAATGATCTTGAAATTATTTCGTCCACGAAAAACACGAAAAGCACGAACATTTTAATCAGATATTAATTTGCAGGTCATCATCCAAAGGATGAGACGCTAAATTATGACAATATCCTGATTTAGTTTGTGTGTTTCGGGTTTTTCGTGGATCAACTGCTCCAACCCAGATTATCCTGGAGTTGGAGCAGTCAGGATTGCTTAATATTCGACCAGAATATCTTCATCTCTGACTATCATCTGGCAAGCCAAACGCCAGGGTGATGGCAAGTCATCAACAATCATTTGCTTCATTTCTTCCTTGCTGATTTTGCCGCTGGCTTGCAATACGGATTTTTCTTTTTCGGTTAATGGACCGCCCATGCGTTGATGCTTGTTATCCACACTGCTCACTTTAACTAAACAGGTGCCGCATTCGCCATCCTCACATTCATAATTGATCGGAATTTTGTTTTCACGGGCCAGTTTTAACAAGGTTTCGGTATGACTGCCGGCAACGGCATAAACGGTTTTATCCCGATAGTCGGGATTTGAAAAAGTAACTAAAGCCATGATTTACTCCTCTAAAATAGTGATGTGTTGTTCGCATGGTGCCCATGCACTGTGATGGAAACCAAAAACGGGTTATAGAGCCAGTTTCTCTCCAGTAAAAATGAGGGCAGGGGGCTTTTATATAAATCCCCATCACGTTCCCTTTTTAAAAGGGAACGTGAATACTGGCTGGATTAGCGGTTGTTAAACGGGTCTGACTTTAACGGTTCCTCCCAGTAATTGCGCCTGACAAGCCAACCGGTTATGTTTGCCGGCCATGTTTTCGCGCAGGATTTTATCTTCAAGCACCGAAGGTTCGGTCAGATTGCTCCAGCCTTCGGTGATTTTTGTAATACAGGTGCCGCAATCGCCTTCACGGCAGCCATAAGTAATGCCTGAACCGACTTTTTCCGATATTTCAATTAGACGCGTGCCAGCAGGCGCCGAAACGGTAACATTAATATCTTCAAAGGTAATTGTCGCTTTCGCCATTGTTGTTCTCCTGATGTGTTAAAAATTATTATGCAAGATCGGCCATATCAATCACCCTGGGTTTTCTTAAGCCCAATAGATCCTGTGCCATTTCATGCCCGAATTC
>CAIKYI010000380.1 GCA_903831545.1 uncultured Methylobacter sp.
CCGACTAATCCCAAAACAATTGCCATGTCCATGCGCCACATGTCAGCCCAGCTTAATGGCCGTTCCTATGCCATGAACGACATTCAGCCGGATGAAATTATTCCGGTTAACAGCCTGCAATTAATCGAATTCGACAATGGTTTTGATGGCGGCATGCATGGCATGATGATGTCTATGCCGCATCCGATGCATATACACGGCGAACAGTTTCAGATTGTCAAACGGGAAGTCAACGCGGGCTCTAGTGACAGCTATGCCAGCGTTTCGGCAGGATTTATAAATAAAGGCTGGCAAGATACGGTTTTGGTAATGCCGGGTGAAAAAGTCACAATCTTAAAACCGTTTAATGATTTTAAAGGCATGTTCATGTATCACTGTCACAATCTGGAACATGAAGACATGGGCATGATGCGGGATTTTCTGGTTAAATAAAACGTTACATCTTAAAGCAAGTGGTGGCCAGGCTGTCTTACTGACTTATCAGATGGCAGCCGTGGCCGTTTAACTGCCCAGAATACTTTTTTCGGAATTGACCAAGAGCGTTATTTAGGGATGAAAATAGCCCATCCATTGGCTGGCCGCAGTTGCCCAGCGCAACTTGTTCAAAGCTGGCTTTAGATTCTAATGTTTTATTGAATAACGTAGAAACAAGCTAAAACCAAAAGTTCAAGTTATTTAATTTTCATTCCTTAATCGGGAGTAAAAACCTTATCACCACCATTTTTCTTCTTGTTCTGTCTAATATCTTTATGACATTTGCCTGGTATGGGCATCTTAAATACGGTCATGACTGGCCACTATGGAAGGTGGTACTGATCTCGTGGGGCATCGCCTTGTTTGAATATTGCCTTGCAGTACCTGCCAACCGTCTGGGCTTTGGATATTTTTCGGGTTTCCAACTCAAAATTATCCAGGAAATCGTTACGCTCCTTGTGTTTATGGTGTTTGCTATCCTGTTTCTGAAAGAAAAACTGGCATGGAATTATCTCGTCGCCTTTGCCTTTATCGGCGTTGCTGCCTTCTTCGCCTTCGCGTTTAAAACTCCGTGAATCATAATGACGTCAGTTATTAAAGTGACTTGCCAGTAAATTTACGGCTGATGTTACCCCATCGTGTGCTTGCATGCTTAGGCTGGCAAGGCGCGATTTGTCCAGCATAGACTTGCTCGCCAATACTTTTTTTATGCCCTTGGCTAACAACTTTGCAGTAATCGTCTTTGCCGGCAGCGGCGAGCCGGCCAGTCCCAAAATTTGCAATTGTCGCGCCCAGAATAACTGTTCATCCATAAAGGGTACGACTACCGATGGACACCCGGCTAATGTTGCGGCATGAGTTGTTCCTGCGCCGCCGTGGTGAACAATTGCTGCACAAAGTTTAAATAGTGGCTGATGTGGATGCCTGCCAATAAAATACACCTGCCCGATTTGACTGCCGGCCGGATAACGTTCTGAGCTGGTCTGTATAATGGCCCGACACCCCGCCAGAGCAACTGCTTCCAAAAACAAGGTCATACTCCAGTCGGGCACAGCCTGCTGCAAACTACCGAAAGTCATGTACACAGGTGCCGGGCCTTCATCCAGAAACGCTTTCAGCTGATCCGGAATTTGCCACTGCAGCGCATCTTCAGTTAAATTCAAAAAACCGCAGTTCTGGTGCTGCACTTGCCAGTGCTCGAATGAAGTGCAAAATAAGGGATCAACGGCTACCAGATTGAGTTGTTGCGAGGTCAGCAATTCGGTCAGTATGTTGGCTGGCGGTGTGTGACCGGCTTCCAGCCATAATCGGCTCAAGGGTTTTTTCAGTGCCCAATTGAACGCAACGTCCAGTAACTTCCAGCTCAATGTATTAATAGCCAGACCCAAATTTGGAAAGCTTAAGGGTGGAACTGCCGGATTGGGTATTGCGGCATGACAAAGAGTAACACTGAAAAAAGGCTTATGCTGCTGTAACGCGGCAAGCTTTAAAGGGTAGAGAAAATGATGTCCGATCACATAATCGTTATCAGCGACTAATTGCCGTGCCGCCTTATATAACTCCTGCTCACTGGGAAAGAAGGCTTCATCTAGCAAGGCTCGTAGCCATTGCAATGGAAACATCTTAAAAGAACGCAGGGCAAAATCCTGCATATCAAAATCAATATGCTCGGGGATTTGCCGGTAGGCGATCCCTAACTGCTCACAAATTCCGTGATAACTGTGATTATCAATACTGCTTACCACCAGAGTCACGGTGTGTCCTGCTTTTTTCAGGCCCTCGGCCAGGGCCAGCATCGGACGAATATCGCCATTGGAACCCCAGGTTTGTATGCCAATTTTCATTCGGGAATTAGATTATTTTGTTAAAAAAGCTGAAATCAACCGGCTTAAACCGAGTTGTTGTGGCTGAACATATAATCGCTTCAAAATCCGGTAGCGAAAATATTGAGGTATACTGATTTTTGTTAAAATCTCATCCGGTTAGATCATGAAAAAAATCCTGCTTTCGCTGTTAGCTATCATCCTGATTATAGAAGAGTGGCTTTGGGATACTCTTGCCGCATTTGGTCACTCGTTGGTCAGATGGTTGAATCTGGAGAAGTTTGAACTCTGGCTCAGTCAGACATCACCGACGCTGGCGTTAGTCACGTTCAGCATTCCGGTTTTGATTGTCACCCCGATCAATCTGTTTGCCTTTGGGTTACTGGCCCACGGCTTGATTCTGCAGGGCATACTACTGGAACTCCTGGCAAAATTGTTGGGCACCGTGCTGATAGCCAGAGTATTTGCTTTAACCAAACCCCAACTTTTGACCTTTCCGTTCATTAGGGTTATTTACACCACCATCACCGGTTGGCTGCGCTGGGCACATCAAAAAATCATTGAAACGCCTGTCTACCGCTGGTCAAAGCAAATTAAAGCCGAAGTTAAAGCCAGATTAGCTACTTGGTTTAACTGACCTTTAGTATTGCCCTGTAACGCCAAAGCCCAGCAAATGGAATTCGGGTAGTCTTAAACCATAAGCATAGACATCTACAAAACTCGTCATCCAGACATTAACAGCCGGAATTAAATTGATTTATTTGTGTAGATACCTATACCGATAAGGCTAACTGCCTTTTTTGTGATATTTATCTATGAGTAATTTCTGCGAGAGTTATTACCCAATTTAAAGCTATTTACCGTAACTGAAAGGTTTTGGGTCTGTTCTTCAAGCGATTCTGCAGAAGCTGCGGCTTGCTCTACCAAGGCAGCATTCTGCTGAGTTACATCATCCATTTGGGTGATAGCCTGATTGACCTGTTCGATACCTGATGCCTGCTCCATGGAAGCGGATCTGATTGCAGACATTATGGTCGTTACGCCATGGACAGATTTTACGATTTCTTCCATTGTTTTTCCGGCTTGAGCTACCAAGGTCGAGCCGTCTTCAACTTTATCAACGGAATCAGCTATCAATTTTTTAATTTCTCCGGCAGCCGATGCTGCCCGTTGCGCAAGATTACGTACTTCAATAGCGACAACGGCAAAACCTCGGCCTTGATCGCCTGCTCGGGCAGCTTCCACTGCAGCGTTTAAAGCCAGTATGTTAGTCTGAAAAGCAATGTCATCAATCACAGAAATAATATCGACTATCTTGCGGGATGAGCCGTTAATTTCTTCCATGGTCGTAATGACTTGATCGACTACCGAAACACCTTTACCTGCAATTTCTGAAGCGTCAACCGCAAGTTGGTTGGCCTGCTTGGCGTTTTGACTATTCTGTTGCACAGTAGATGTCAGCTCTTCCATGCTTGCAGCGGTTTGTTCCAGGCTCGCCGCCTGTTCTTCGGTCCGATGCGACAAGTCATTATTGCCTGCGGCTATTTCCTGGGCTGCGGTGTTGATTGAGTCGGTGGCATCCTTAATGCTCGATACGGCCAAAGCCAGATTATTAACAGAGGTATTCACGTTATCGCACAGCTCGGCAAAACTACCTTGATACCTTGTTGTGATATTCTCGGTAAGGTCGCTCTTCGCCAGCGCATCCAGAACCCGCACGACTTCGTTGATCGGATTCACGATACTGTCCAGCGTATCGTTTACTCCGGCTATAATCTTGCGGTAATCGCCCTTATGCTTGGAAACGTCGGCACGGGTGTCAAGCTTACCCTCAACCGCTGACTCCGACAAAAGATTGGCGTCTGCGACCAGCGCCTGAATAGCGTCAATCATTGCATTGAGGTTATTTTTAAGTGCGTTAAAGTCGCCATTGTAGGTATCGGTAATCTTGGGCGGTATATCGCCCTTGGAGATGCGGTCAACATAGCCTGCGGCCATATTTAACGGGCCAATGACTGCGTCGAGGGTATCATTGATACCAGCGACAATCTTGCGGAAGTCGCCCCGATGTTTGGAGGCGTCAGCGCGATTCGCGAGCTTGCCGTCCACTGCCGAATTTGAAAGCGCCACTGCATCGTCAATCATAATGTTGATAGTCTCGGACATGCGTTTCATCGACGAGAGCAAGCTGGTAGTATCGTTAACGGGTACGATGATTTGTGTAGAAAGGTCGCCATTCGAAATTTTATTGGCAATTTCGATAGCCAACGTAGGCTCACCACCGAGTTGCCTAACCAAGCGCCGACTAATAAAGGCTATGACAGAAAACAAGAGTATCTGTAAAATTAATTGACCAACCCATATCAAGGCATCAATGCGCTTGATGTTCGCCAAATCTTCCTTTACATCAATGGTGACGCTTGCCGCGCCGAGTACTGCTCCTTCATCAACGCCATGGCATTTAAGGCAATCCATGCCATGAAAGTTTTTTTCGGCAATAAACGGCATCACGGTTCTAAGTTTTGCCTCTCCGTCATTACCTCGAATAAATTCGACTTCTGATTTCCCTGTGGCGAGTACGCGTCGATCCATATCGTCAATAGGTTGTTCCTCAGGAAGACCTGCCGGAAACTCGTCATCAATTGCCTTGCCACGGACAATTCGCATTTCCAGGACCTTGTCCACATCCCCTAACTTCTTGATGAAAAGCGCGCGAGTCGTTTTATCACTGATAATTTCATGGTCACCTACCTTAACAACCATTAACGTGTTCAGTACATTGATGGCGCTGGTAGCTACCGACTTCGCACGCGCCTCAACGTCACTTAAGTCCTGTTGCTCAAGATGCATTGATATCCATAACTGGGCAACTACAAGAATGACGATTAAAGAACCCTGAATGAGTATCTGTAGTCTTATTTGCAGTCCAATCCTGCTCCACCAATCTAATATACGGTTTATGACCTAATCCTCACTGTAAGGTTAAATATTTGAATAAATACCAATTGACATGAACTTAAAATTTAAGCTGAATAAAAGCTATTAACCCAAGCAACTACCATCAACAAAGGTCAAGAATCCGATTTTGACTTGTTTTAAATATGATTTTGCAGCATCGTCAATGCTGATATTTATCCATCGACTCTGAAAAAATCCACATTTTGATTGTACTATTTAAACTATCCAGGCGAAAAGGTCAAATAACATATCAAAAAACAGCAAGTGAATATTGCTGCCTGTAACAACATTAAATCGCTTTGGGTAGCGAGGTTTTAAGCACAATTTTTAAACCATTGCCTTAATTTAAAGCGGCAAGACGATTTTTAAAAAATATGATAAAAAATAACAAATCTGCATAGTACAAAGAATGAGTAAGCTGATTTCCGTAACCATTAATGCCATAAAGGCATAATAAGTTATCAACATAACCTGTGGATAACTCTGTGCACAACGCATTAAGAAAACAACTAACCTCATAGTTTCATTAAAATATATCAAATTGGCCATATTTTGCACAATCCTAAAGAAACTAATAATCAATAACTTAATAAGCCCAAATTACTTTCAACAGCTATTTTTAATATTTGTTGATATATCAAATTAATCAATAATGAAATGTGCGTAACTTAAATATGTTCTACGCAAAAAAGCGCCTGTCAAACATCAGGCCATGTCTTATGATTAATTGCAAAAACAGCACATCAGGGACTGCAAGTGGTTGTCTGTTTTTCCGAATTAGTTGATATTTTATCGGTCTTATTGAGTTTTACATTCAACTCATAGTCCTTTACTATGAACGCTAATTTGCTGAGGAGTAAACATGCGAACATTTAAACAACGATTTAACTACCATCTGGCTTTTTTTCTATTCATCACCATTTTTTCTGGTTTCACCCCGGTTTTTGCCGAATCACCTGAAGCTGGCGGCGAGGCTTCCCATCATGCACACAACAGTGACTGGCCCGGTGTATATCATGGTTTCGTGCCTTGCGATGATTGCAGGGGAATTAAAACGTCACTTGCTTTAAACAAACAAAATACCTACATTTTAATTACCCAACTGGTCGACAAATCAACAAAGGAAATGGTAGAAAAGGGTAAATTCACCTGGGATGAAAGCAGTAATACGATTACTTTAACGCCACGCAATAGCTCGGTTATACGTCAATACAGTCCAGGTAAAGATATGCTCATTCAACTTGATGGCAATGGCAAGCGTGTAACAGGCAAACTTGCTGATCGCTATATTTTGCGCAGAATCGATATAACAGCAAACCCTCCGTCGCATCCGTCACACTGATTTAGGGAAGTTTCTGGTTTTGCAAACGCTGTTATTGACATCCCTGCTCAACAAGCGGCAAAAAACTACCCGACATTTATGCCATCGACTCCTCCAGCCGTTGCGCTTCAAACTTTGGATACCCTGCACGGGGTATCCAGCTTCATTCTCGCCATGACTCGACTACTGTCTCGCAACGGTTGAGAGAATAAGTTATTGGCATAGATTTTATCCGCTACATATACATTGATTTAAAAAGTCTGGATAATCCCCAGCCTTACAATGTACTCAGAATGGTTTATGGAATTCAAATTAATCAATACAGACGGTCACGCACGTCGTGGACAGCTGACGTTTGCCAGGGGCGTGGTAGAAACGCCGATTTTTATGCCGGTAGGCACTTATGGAACGGTTAAGGCTCTGTCCCCCGAAGAATTAACCGGCATTGGCGCACAAATTATTCTGGGCAATACCTTTCACCTAATGCTGCGCCCCGGAACCGAGGTGATTAAAGCTCACGGTGATTTGCACGACTTTATGCACTGGGATAAACCAATTCTGACGGATTCAGGCGGGTTTCAGGTGTTCAGTCTGGGCGCTTTAAGAAAGATTTCAGAAAAAGGCGTGACCTTTAAGTCCCCTATCAACGGTAGTTCCATTTTTATGGGTCCGGAAGAGTCGATGCAGGTGCAACGCGATTTGGGTTCGGATATCGTGATGATTTTTGATGAATGCACACCTTATCCTGCTACCGTACACGAAGCGGCCGATTCGATGCGCCTATCGTTGCGCTGGGCGGCACGCAGCAAAGCTGCTCATGAAGGCAATTTATCTGCTTTATTTGGCATTGTCCAGGGTGGCATGTATGAACATCTGCGTCAGGAATCAATAGACGGTTTGGTTGATATTGGCTTTGACGGTTACGCGATTGGCGGTTTATCGGTTGGCGAACCCAAAGAAGAAATGATGGCGACGCTGGATGTGGTGCATCACAAAATGCCGGTCGATAAGCCGCGTTATTTAATGGGCGTAGGTACACCGGAAGATTTGGTTGAGGCGGTAAGACGAGGAATAGATATGTTTGATTGTGTCATGCCAACCCGTAACGCGCGCAACGGGCATCTTTTTACCAGTTTTGGTGTTGTAAAGATCAGGAACAGCCAATATGAATTCGACACCAAACCTTTGGACGAGTCCTGTGGCTGTTATACCTGCCAGAATTACTCAAGAGCTTATTTGCGTCATCTGGACAAATGCCAGGAAATGCTGGGGTCAAGACTTAATACCATTCATAACCTTTATTATTATCTGAGTCTGATGCAGGGCTTACGTGATGCCATTGAAAAGAAAGAGTTAGATATTTTCCTGCAGCAATTTTATCAACAACGAGGAAAAGCCGTCCCGACTATGGCATAATGACAGGATTTTTTTAATAACAACGCTTTATTCACATAACAATAAACCCTGAGGATATCCATGAGTTTTTTTATTTCTGATGCTGCCGCTGCCGCAGCTCCCGCCGCCCAATCGCCTGGCATCGAAGGAATGCTGTTCCCGCTTGGAATTTTGGTATTTTTTTACTTTTTGTTTCTGCGTCCACAATCCAAACGTGCCAAAGAAAAGAAAGAAATGATAGCCGCAATGACCAAAGGCGCTGAAGTGGTCACCTCCGGCGGAATTTTAGGCAAGATTGTTGATTTGGATGATAACTTTGTCAAAATCGAAATTTGCGACAACACCTTTATTCAAGTACAGCGTCATAACATTGAAAGCATGATGCCGAAAGGAACTTACAAAGCTATAACTAAAAAACCGGTTAGAGCTTAATATCATCGCCTGTAGGATGGGTAGAGCAATATGAGCCCCTTAATTTATAAGGAAGTTCGGCTATTGCCTCTACCCGCTTTTACGACTGCGACATTGTTGAATTGATGGAATAACACATGCAAAACCATTTCCCACTTTGGAAAAATCTACTGGTCCTGATTGTTTTTGCAGTCGGGATTATTTATGCGTTACCTAACCTGTACGGCGATGATCCCTCGGTTCAGGTGTCATCGACACGCCCGGCTAAACTCCTGCAGGATCAGGCAAACAAGATCGAGTCAGAACTAAAGACCGGCGGATATACTGCAAAAATTTTCGAGTTTAAAGATGGCCAGGTTTTAGCGCGGTTTAATAATGCCGACGAGCAACTTAAAGCGGCTGATTTGCTTCGGGATAAAATGGGCGATGATTATAATGTCGCCTTAAATCTGGCGCCAACGACACCGGTCTGGCTTAGGTCCTTAGGTGCTGAAGCCATGTATCTTGGTCTGGACTTGCGGGGCGGGGTACATTTTCTACTGGAAGTAGATATGGATGCCGCCGTTAAGCAAGCCGAGGAACGTTATAACGACGACGTGCGTCTGGCTTTGCGTAACGAAAAAATCCGTTATCAGTCGGTTTCCAAAGACAGTGGCTTCATCAAGGTCAAGTTGAATTCAGCAGATGACAAACAGGCGCTGATGACATTGCTTGCCAAAGATTTTCGTACTCTGGATATCACCGAACCCAAAGAGCCGGATCAAGTCTGGTTAAAGCTTTCTGAAAAAGAAGAAAGAGAAATCAAGAAATTTGCTGTCGCGCAAAACATGACCACGCTGCGAAATCGAGTCAATGAACTTGGTGTTGCAGAACCGGTTATTCAGCAACAGGGCGAAAATCGCATTGTAATCCAATTGCCTGGGGTGCAGGATACTACGCGAGCCAAGGAAATTTTGGGTACTACGGCAACGCTGGAATATCGTCTTGTTGATGTTGAACATGATGTACAGCAGGCCGTTGCCGGGCATGTTCCGGTCGGAAGCCGTTTATACACTGAGCGCAACGGCAACCCTATACTGTTGGATCGCAGAATTATTGTAACCGGCGATCAAATCGTGGATGCTTCTTCGGGTGTAGACCAGGACGGCAGACCTTCGGTGAATATTTCCCTGAATGGTGTGGGTGCCACAAAAATGGGTAAATTGACCCAGGCTAATGTTGGCAAGCCCATGGCTGTGGTGTTCATCGAATATAAAGTTGAAACCAAGATAGTCAATGGACAAAAAGTTCATCGCAAAGAAAAAGTCGAAAAAGTCATCAATGTAGCGACTATTCAGGGGGTTTTTAGTCACCGCTTCCAAACCACAGGTTTGGATAGCCCACAAGAAGCACGCACCTTGTCTTTATTATTAAGAGCCGGCGCACTTGCCGCGCCAGTTGAAATTGTCGAAGAGCGTACTGTAGGTCCAAGCTTGGGTCAGGACAATATTGATAAAGGTATCTTGTCTTTTGTGGTGGGCTTTGCGCTTGTTGTCTTATTCATGGCGGTTTATTACAAATTGTTCGGCATGATCGCCAACTTTGCGCTGGCTTTTAACGTGGTTATTGTAGTCGCTATTTTATCGATGCTGCAGGCCACTTTAACTTTGCCGGGTATTGCCGGGATCATTCTGACCGTGGGGATGTCGGTTGACGCCAACGTGTTAATCTTTGAACGGATCAAAGAAGAACTCAAAAATGGCAACACGCCGCAATCGGCCATTTTTATCGGATATGACAAAGCCTTTGGCACCATTCTGGATTCCCATTTTACCAATCTTGTGGTGGCGGTAGTGTTGTTTGCTTATGGAACAGGTTCAGTTAAGGGTTTTGCTGTAACACTGATTATCGGAATTTTATCTTCAATGTTTACAGCCATTACCGGTACAAGAATGGTTATTAACTGGACTTACGGTAATCGCAGGGTTGAGAAATTATCTATTTAACATATAGGTTGGGTTAGCGTAGCGTAACCCAACAAAAATCTCTTTTGTGTTGAGTTTCGCTAATCAAAGCGGCATCTTGAGTCTGGTTCGTTGAATTTTTAGAAGATTAAATTATGAAGACAACAAATATAAATTTTATAGGCAACCGCAACATAGCACTGATTTTTTCCGGTGTGTTGATGATCATCTCGATGGGATCATTGGCGATACGTGGCTTGCAAATGGGTATCGATTTTACCGGCGGAACATTAATTGAAGTTGGTTACCAAAAAGCTGCTGATTTAACCGTGCTCCGTAATACTTTGGATGCGGAAGGCTATAACGATGCTACGGTACAGAATTTTGGCACCACCAAAGACGTTTTAATTCGCTTAAGACCGCAAGATGGCGTCAGCAATGTCGAGTTAAGCACTAAAGTGCTTGAAGCCATCAACAAAAATACCGCTGAACCGGCAAGTGTCAGACGTGTTGAATTTGTCGGCCCGCAAGTCGGAGACGATTTGGCAGAAGACGGCTTTTTGGCTCTACTGTATTCAACAATCGGTATTCTAATTTACATCGCCTGGCGTTTTGAATGGAAATTCTCAGCCGGTGCCGTACTGGCGACCGTGCATGACGTTGTGGTCACCTTGGGACTGTTCTCCGTGTTAGGCCTGGAGTTTGATTTAACGGTATTGGCGGCGGTACTTGCACTGATCGGTTACTCTTTAAACGATACTATTGTGGTTTATGACCGTATCCGGGAAAACTTCCGTGGTTTAAGAAATAAATCGACTGAAGAAATCATGAATATTTCAGTTAATGTCACCTTAAGTCGTACCATCATGACCTCGTTGACGGTGATTTTGGTATTGGTTTCGTTGTTCTTTCTGGGCGGCGAAGTCATACATAACTTTTCTGTGGTACTGTTGTTCGGCGTATTTTTTGGCACCTATTCTTCAATATTTATCGCAAGTCCTATGGCATTAATGCTGGGTATCAGTCCTGAAGACTTGATGATTCCGGTAAAAGAAGGCGCAGAACTGGATGGCCGGCCTTAAGTGATTTCTAAATAATTGCCCACGAAAGACACACAATAAATCAAATCGATATATCAGTCTTCTCTTCACCCTTTAGGTGTTGGTTTACAGCTTGGTATTTCTTTGAAAACTTTCGTGTCTTTCGTATTTTTGGTTGACGAAATGATTTTTCCAGCTTTGACGGGACATTCTTTCTCGGAAATTTTCTTGGTCAGGTATAATCTGCCGCTTAATACTATTTATTCATAATTTGGAGTTTTACAAACATGGCGATAGAACGCACTTTCTCAATCATTAAGCCTGATGCAGTAGCAAAAAATGTAATCGGCGAAATTTACAGTCGTTTTGAAAAAAATGATTTAAAAATCGTAGCGGCAAAAATGCTGCACTTGACTCGCGAACAAGCCGAAGGCTTTTACGCTGAACATAGCGAACGCGGTTTTTTTGCTGATTTGGTGTCTTTTATGATTTCAGGCCCTGTGATCATGCAAGTGCTGGAAGGCGAAAACGCGGTTCTTAAGCATCGCGAAATCATGGGCGCTACCAACCCTAAAGAAGCTGCGGCTGGCACTATCCGTGCTGATTTCGCTGCCAGCATTGATGAAAATGCCGTCCACGGTTCGGATGCGGTCGAAACGGCTCAAAGGGAAATTGCTTTCTTTTTCTCAGCTAATGAAATTTGTGTTAGAACCCGTTAAAACAAAAACCATCAATTTGCTCGATTTCGACAGAAAAGGTCTTGCGGCCTTTTTTGTCGCTTTAGGCGAAAAG
>CAIKYI010000381.1 GCA_903831545.1 uncultured Methylobacter sp.
TAACCTGTGCCCGCTGTCCTATTTCGGCCATCCATTCACGGAGCGAAGCAATAGTGATCTCTCTTCCGATAATAATTGCAGCAGGAATAGCCAGATAAGGGATGGCATGCTGCTGTACGATCAGAACCAAAACCATGGCAACCATCAACTTATCCGCCACAGGATCTAAAAACGCCCCAAAAGGAGTTTCCAGATTCATTTTTCTGGCAAGATAACCATACATCCAATCGGTAATTCGAGCCGCTAAAAAAATCAGCATTGAGGCAATATTGGAATATTCCCAGGGCAGGTAAAAAACCACCGTTAATAACGGAATTAACCCGATTCTTAACAGCGTTAGATTTGTAGGTATATTAAATTCAATTATCATCTTGATGATGAAATAGTTCGTAAATCCGTTGCGCCAGTTGACGACTTATGCCGTCCACGCTGCAAAGTGCATCCACACCAGCCTGTGAAATACCTTGCAGCCCCCCAAATTGTTTCAATAAAATCTGACGCCGTTTAGGCCCCAATCCTGGAATGGCTTCCATTGTTGATTGTTTTTTGGCCTTGCCGCGACGTTGTCTGTGTCCTGTGATCGCAAACCGGTGCGCTTCATCACGAATATGCTGTATCAACAGCAATCCACTGGCACCGGGTTTAATATCTATCGGCTGATCATGCTCAATGCGAATCAGCTTCTCCATACCTGGTTTTCTGTCAGGCCCCTTGGAAACGCCGACTATCATAACATTGTTTATGTCTAATTCCGCCAATGCCTTTTGCGCTTCATGCACCTGACCTTTTCCACCATCTATAAACAAGATATCCGGCGCTTCATGCTCGCCCAGTTTTAATCGCTTAAAACGCCTGAAAACCGCTTGGTGTATAGCCGCATAGTCGTCACCACCGTTTATGCCTTCAATGTTAAAGCGACGATAAGCTGATTTTACCGGGCCTTCCCGGTCAAAAACAACACAAGATGCAACTGTCTTTTCGCCCTGAGTATGGCTAATATCAAAACATTCCAGACGTTTCGGCAGTTCTTTGCAGCCCAGTTCCTCCTTAAGACTAAGGAATCGCGCATAAATGCCCTGTTTATCTGACAACTTGCCCTGCAAAGAATTTTCGGCGTTGGTGCAAGCCATTTGCAACCATTTTAAACGTTCGCCTCTGACGTTCGGAGAGATTGCAACCGCATGTTTAGCCTGAGCCGCTAAAACTTCCATCAACAAATCAACTTCTTCGGGCTCATGGCTGACGAGTAATTCATGAGGCGGTTGTTTATCCAGATAATATTGTGGAATAAACGCCTGAATAATAGCTCCCGGTTCATATTGCTCAGCAATCTTTGGAAAGAAAACCTTATTACCCAAGTGCTGTCCGTTACGAATAAAAAACACCTGCACACAAGCCACCCCTGCTTTGGTGGCGCACGCAATAATATCAACATCTCCTTTTTCGACATGCACAAAATGTTTTTCCAGCACCGAACGTAATTTTGCGATTTGATCCCGAAATCAGGCAGCCTGCTCAAACTGAAGATTACGCGAAGCCTGCTCCATATTGACAATCAACTGATCAATCAGCAAACCGCCCTTCCCTTCTAAAAACAGGACGGTATTATCCACATCCAGCGCATAACTTGCTGTATCGATCAAACCCACGCAGGGCGCAGTACAGCGCCCAATCTGATGCTGTAAACAGGGTCTGGAGCGATTACTGTAAACAGAATCCTCACACTGCCTGACCGGAAAAATCCGCTGTAATAATTTAAGACTCTCTTTGATTGCGCCTATACCCGGATAAGGGCCAAAGTATTTGCCCTTTTTCTTTTTTGCGCCTCGATGCAGGGTGATTTGCGGAAAATCATGTTCACTGGACAAAAAGATATAAGGATAGGAACGGTCATCCCGCAAGCAGATGTTGTAGCGGGGCTTATAGCGCTTGATCTGCTGACATTCCAGCAATAAAGCTTCGCCCTCGGTATGGGTAACGGTAACTTCAATGGTTGCAATTTTAGCCACCATCGTTTGTTGCTTGATAGAAGCTGTTTGCTTTTTAAAATAACTGGAAACGCGATTTTTTAAATTCTTGGCTTTGCCAATATAGATAATCTCGCCCTGGTCATTCAGCATTTTGTAAATGCCTGGACGAGTCGTCAGATTTTTTAAAAA
>CAIKYI010000382.1 GCA_903831545.1 uncultured Methylobacter sp.
GGCTGCACAAATCAAAGATCCCAGTTTCCGCGTTCAAATCAGTACCGAAGGCGTTCATATCTTCAATCGCGACGGTATACACAGCGCCATAGATCCCTTTGAATTGTTTCCAAAGCTGCAGGTTGAAAATGACGGCGGTCACGCTTTTTATCTGGGCGTGGAACTGGCCAGAGCAGAAATTGCCTGGCAATTGGGTAAACGTTATACGCAAGATCAAGCGCTACAATGGGGTTGCGCAACCGCAAACACAGAAGCCACAGTCGACCTGCACACCTTTAAACCGGCGGGAAGCACTTTGAAGAAATCTTAAGTAGGGTGGGCATCACATACCTTTCGGGCTTATATTTTCGATCACTGGTTGGTGGGCGATGGCCACTCTGCTTGACTAATAATTGAACTATCTGATCTTTCCCACGCCGGAGCGTTACTTTCATTAAGTTAAGTAGTCATTCCGGCAGGGATAGCCGGAATCCAGATCACAGGGATGTGTTTATAAGTTACCATCCATGGTTCCTGGATCTCGCCAATCCCTGCCGAGATGACGGTGCTTTTCTTAACTTAATGGCATTAAACGCCTGAGTATGGGAAGGATAAATTCAACTTTTGTTATTAATACCATGATTCAAGAAACCATTGTCATCACCCAAAACCCTTCAGGCCTGGCACATATTGCGCCAATGGGAATTCATGTCTCCTCTACCGGCGATGAATTTATCATTTTGCCGTTTCGCCCCTCAACCACACTTAATAATTTGCTGGAAACCAAAACCGCAGTGCTCAACTATTGCGATGATGTGCGGGTTTTCGCCGGTTGCCTGACCGGACGGCGTGACTGGCCCTTAAAACCGGCAGAAAAAATCAACGGCCAGCTACTAGCCTGTGCACTGGCTCATACCGAACTTGAACTGGTGCATGTTATCGACGATGAAACCCGACCAAAACTGGTTTGCAAAGCAGTACATACCGGCAATCACGCTCCCTTTAGAGGCTTTAACAGGGCCCAATATTCAGTACTGGAAGCGGCAATTTTAATCAGTCGCTTACACATGCTTCCCTTGGAAAAAATTCAAGCCGAAATCGACTACCTGCGTATCGGCCTGGAAAAAACCGCTGGCGATCGCGAACTGGAAGCCTGGTCTTGGCTGATGACAGCCATTGAAAATCATAAAACAAGCCTACCCCTGGCTGGAGTTATCGCATGACTGGCATGCTGGCCAGCGTTAACAGCGTCGATGAAGCCATTTTGGTACTCAACGAAAACGTCGATATTATCGATTTAAAACAACCGGCTTTAGGTGCTTTAGGTGCTTTGGAAACCAGTCTCGTTAAAGAGATTGTCTCCAAAATTAATGGCCGGTGTCGAGTTAGCGCCACCATTGGCGACTTGCCGATGGTGGCGGACGTTATCTACCCTGCCGTAACTTCCATGGCAGAAACCGGGGTGGACTTTATTAAAATCGGTTTTTTCCCCGGCGGTGACTGGCAGGCAACTATAAATAAACTGGCAACACTTCAAAATCAAAATGATATAGCGACAAACTTGATTGCCGTGTTATTCGCCGACACCCAACCTGATTATTCTGTTATCGTTGCACTAAAAAAGGCTGGCTTCAAAGGTGTCATGCTGGATACCATGAACAAAAATAAAGGCTCCTTAACGCAGCTCATGACTAAAAACCGACTGGCAGAATTTGTCCTGTTAGCCAAATCAAAGCATTTGCTCTGCGGACTGGCCGGATCACTCAGACTTGTGGACATCGAAGAACTCTTGCCTTACGCACCTGATTATCTGGGCTTTAGAGGTGCCTTATGTATGGCTCACGATAGAACTGGGCAGTTGAATCAACAAGCCATTTTTAAAATAAAGCTCGCCCTAATGCGATGACCTTCCTTCACTTAATCATTCGTTTGACAACACGACTCCAATTCTTTGGAAGCCTTTGCTTGTATGCCGGAATCGGTGCAACTATTTTGGGTTCATCGCCTGTATACGCGGAACCTGTTCATGTTCAACTCCGCTGGCACCATCAATTTCAATTTGCCGGCTATTATGCCGCCATCGAACAAGGCTATTATCGTAAAGCCGGTCTTGAGGTCATTCTTCACGAAGGCGCTCCCGGAAAAACCCCGATCCAGGAAGTCTTGCAAGGAAATAGTCAATACGGCGAGGCAAATAGCGAGGTGCTTTTAGCTCGTTTGCGCGGCTCACCACTTGTTGCCCTGGCTTCGATCTTTCAACACTCACCGGCCGTATTACTGACTCGTAAAGATGCGGGCATTTCTTCCCCCGAAGATTTGATCGGAAAAAGAGTAATGATGATGGATCCAGTCATTGACGCCGATTTTGTTGCGATGTTTAACAACGAGGGCATCAATATCAGTGGCATTAAAATCATACCCAGCAGCTACAACATCCAGGATTTAGTCGACGGCAAAGTCGAGGCTTTTAACTCCTATATCAGCAATGAACCGTACTTTCTAAAACTGCAAGGTATCGACTATACCATCCTTAATCCCCGTAACTATGGCGTAGATTTCTACAGTGACATTCTGTTTACCACAGAACAGGAACTCCAGCATCATCCGGAACGGGTAAAAGCATTTCGGGAAGCCACACTTGAGGGCTGGCGTTACGCAATGGCTCATCAACAGGAAATAATAGACCTCCTGATCAACACTTATCACGTTGCAAAACCCAGGGCTCATCTTGAATATGAAGCCGAATCCATGCAAACCCTGATCATGCCTGATTTAATGGAAATGGGCCATATGAATCCCTGGCGCTGGAAACACATCGCCGATACCTTTATAAAAGCGGGTATGGTCGAAAATGACAGGTTATTACAAGGGTTTATTTACGACCCGGACCCGATAGCCGATAAGAAAGTTCTAATGAAATATGCAAAATTCTCTGGAATTGTTGCAATCATCGCCAGTTTTTTCACCCTGCTTGTTTACCTTGCTTATAGATCGGTAAAACGTGAAAACTCGCTCCGGATACAAACCGAAAAAGCGCTACAAAGAAGTGAAGAGCGCTTCAAAACCATGTTTAATCAAGCCCCTTTAGGGATCGCCTTAATCGACTCACTATCCGGACATATTTACACTGCAAACCCCATGTTTAGTAAAATTATCGGCAAAACATTGGAAGAAATGCCTACTATCAACTGGATGAATATCTCGCATCCTGATGGTATAGAGGACTATTTAAACAACATGAGTCTTTTGAATAACCGGGAAATCAGTTATTTCAACATGCAAAAACGCTATCTTCACCCCAATGGCTCTGTGATTTGGACAAAAATGACCATTGCATCGGTTAAAGTTAACGCTATAGAAAGTCCACGCCACCTGTGTATGCTTGAAGATATTACCGAACACATAAAAGCAGAAAACGCGCTAAGAAAAAGTGAAGATCACTTACGATCTTTCTACGATCTTGATCTAATCGGCCTGGCGATTTTGGATCCGGATAAGCACTTAATTCGTATCAATAACTACTTATGCAATATGCTGGAATATTCAGAACAGGAATTGCGCGGCATGACATGGATGCAAATTACTTATCCGGAAGATCAGAATCAAGAACTTAAACAGTTTGAGCAGTTATTGAACAATCAAATTGATCGCTACGCTTTGGAAAAACGTTTTGTCAGTCGCAGTGGCAAAATAATCCCGGGTAAACTGATGGTGCAAGGCGTGCGCAAACCGAATGGAACGCTTGATTATGCAACCGCAATGATTGAAGACATCACTTACAGTAAAGAGGTAGAAAATAACCTGAGAGAAAGTGAAGAAAGATTAAGCTTCGTTTTGGAAGGTAGTCAATTAGGATTCTGGGATTGGAATATCACCACCAATACCGTAAAACGTAACCAACTTTGGGCTGAAATGTTGGGTTATAAGCTCAAAGAAATCGAATCGACCATCAACCAATGGTCCGACTTTATTCATCCGGACGACCTGCAAAATGCCTTGAAATCCTTAAATGACCATCTTGAAGGACAATCGCCGCGCCACAAATTAATCTACCGCATGAAAACTAAAAGTGGCTCTTATAAATGGATTATGGATAGCGCCAAAATCGTTCAACGTGATCCACAAGGTAAGCCCACTAGAATGTCCGGTACACATGCCGATGTCACAGATCAAAAGAACATAGAAGATGCCTTACGCGAAAGTGAAACCCGCTTTCGTAACTTGTACGAAAAAGCGCCATTGGCTTACCAGTCGATGGATTGTTCCGCAAAAATTGTCGATGTAAACGAAACCTGGCTTTCATTACTGGGCTATAAAAGAGATGAAGTTGTTGGGCATAATACCGGCGATTTCATGACCAACGACTCACTTAAAAAAAGTTTTGACCTGTTCAAAATAAATGATCGCATTGATGGCCTGTTATGCGAATTTATCTGTAAGGATGGGAGCCAGCTTCTGCTAAGCGTCAATGGACAAGTTGCCCGAGACAGCACCGGCGAATTTTTGCTCACGCACGTCATTCTTACCGACATTACTGAAATCATGTTGGCAAAAAATGCAGCTGAAGCCGCCAATGATGCCAAAAATCAGTTTCTTGCCAATCTTAGCCATGAATTACGTACGCCTTTAAATGGCATTTTAGGCTTTACCGGCTTGTTGCAAAAAAATACCTCACTTGCAGCAGCAGATAAAAAGAAAATAGATATTATCTGGCAATGCGGCGATAACCTTTTAACACTCATTACCGATTTGCTGGATATTGCTTCAATTGATTCCAATAAAATTATCCTGCACCCCCATGAATTCGATTTTGACAGATTGCTAAATAATATTTTCGAAATTTTCAAACTTCAGACAGCTGAAAAAAAATTGGAATTAATCCTGAAAAATACTGCAATATCTCATCCCCTGCGCGGCGATGAAAAACGCATCTGGCAAATCATGGTAAATTTATTGAATAACGCTATAAAATATACCGAAGCGGGACAAGTCATCGTAACTTCGAGCTATCAGGACGGAAAATTGGATGTTTCCATCAAAGATACCGGATGCGGAATTGCCAAAGAAAATCTGGGGCAAATCTTTTCTCCCTTTGTGCAAATTAATTCCGGCGACTTTATGACAGAAGGTGTAGGTCTTGGACTGGCGATTACCCAGGAACTGGTCAATTTTATGGGCGGTAAATTATCGGTAACCAGTGAAGTCGGGGTTGGCAGTATTTTTTCGGTTTCGCTTCCGTTACCTGCCATAACAACAAATCAATGCAAGGCAAAGCCTCATGAACAAATATCCATGAAAAAAGAAAATAAAATCAGAGTATTAATTGCGGATGATAACGAAATTAACTTATTGTTATTGGCTAATCTGCTCGATTTACAAGGCTGCATTGTTGATTCGGCCATAAACGGTAAAGAAGCTCTTAACTTAATAAACCAAAACCACTATAAAATCGCACTGATCGATCTTAATATGCCTGTAATGTCGGGGCTTGAGTTAGTAAAAATCCTGAGAAGCGAGAAAAACCCCTTACCAATGGCTGCCATCAGTGCTTATGCAGATAACAACAAAATTGATGACGCACTGGCAGCAGGATTTGATTACTATCTGACAAAACCGGTTGATGAGGAAGACTTGATTAAGCTAATCAAGTCTGGTTCAGAAGAATACCGGAACAGATAAAAATATTTATAATCAATATTCTAAAACCATCATTTGAAACCGCAACAGGCAATAGCCGTATTGCCCCGTATGTTAATCCATGATCATTCGGCGAATTATAGGTGTATTACTTCAAGCAGTAGCAGGTGGCAATCAGCAAAGCATGGATTTATAAGATGCCATCAAATACTAAAACGAGAACTGATTTCTTTTTGTTAAAAGACTTTTGTCCACCTACTTTATCGGGCTATTATTCATAACCCTGAGTCATCAAAAATTATAACGCGCAGAAAACTGCAAGCGTTGTAAATCCCCAGCTTGCCCACTGATGAGTTCCCGATTCGCGTAAATATATTCAAGTCCCAGCATCGCCTGACTGATCGGACTCCACAATAAATTGGCATGGATTGACTGTACCTGTTGATTTAACAACTGGTTGACATAACCGGGTTGATCGGCGCGGGAAAGCCCATAGGCAACATTGGAGCGCCATTGTTTACTCCACCAATACTGATATGCCAGCATTCCACCATAAGTAGTTACCAAATCCAGATTACCGTTTCTATCTAATGCAGCATCCGCAAAGGTATTAGGAGTAGTGACATAACGCCCCTGACCATTACCGTAATGGGCCATAAAACGAATATTATCCAGGCCAAAGGTATTTATTTTTCCGGCCAGACTGACAGCCCCACCCCAAGCGTCTTGTTGATAACCAGTGATGCTTGTTGCTGGAGTATTAGTGGTGCTGTTGGTGTAGCGTATCTGTCTGGTTAATGCTGATAGCGAAATATTACCCCAGGCAGGATTGAAATTGACGCGCGCCACCATATCGGGATAACGGTCTGCATTTGGCGTCATAAAAAAGCTATCGCTATTGGGATAGAAGGAAGCCGAACCTGCCGCAGAAGAATCAAATCTGTTATCAACCCATACCCGACTTCGCGGTGCTTCCAAGGCAACTTGTAATTCCATCGGCGTGCCTGCCCACGAAATCGGCTGACTCCAGCGCACCAATGGCTGACGCAAATTGCTGACCTGACCCGCAGAACCGCCAAAATCGAGAATATCCGGAATGGCTGCGACATTTAAAAAAGTTGTCCAGGTCTGTCCTGCAAGAAAATTACCAATAGAACCATAAGCATGACGTAAACGCGGGGTGTAAGTGTACGTCCCAGGTGCGTCAAAAAAATCTATTTCCAGAAAAGTATTTACGTCACCCCAGGCACTGGGGGTAAAAGACTTAAACCATAACCGGCTTTCTTTACTATGAAAAGTCAACTGGCTATGCTCGCCCGGCGCACCACCCACCGGAATCTGTGAGAGCAACAATTGCTGGTCACCAAACTTGTCACGACCGGCACTCACATTATTCAGCAAGACATCCGTTTTAATATACCCGCCCAAGCCAATGGAAGTGTCGGTACCAGGAATTTTAAAGGTGCCTTTCACATCGCCCACCGTAACCACAGGCTTTTCATTACTTTTGGCGGGGGCAGCTTGGCCAGCCGCTTGGGTCGTATTAGCCTGAGCCGGAACTGCTGATGCCTTGAATGCTTGCTGCTCGGCACGATATTGCTGGCGCTCCTTCTCCAATTCAGTGACACGGGAATTGGATTGCTCAACCTGACTTTTTAATTCTTTTACCTGTGCTTTCAGTTCCTTAAGCAAACTTAACACATCGTCCTCCGCCAAGGTCGGCTCGGCCATCAGGCAACAAAGCAGGATCAGTATAATTTGACGGACTTTATGCATGATCTTAACCTTCTGTTTTTCGAAATAAGGCATGACAAGCAGTACAGGTGGTTTTAATTTCATGTAACGTTTTACCAAGCGCATCAATTTGATTTTGGCTGGCCTGTTCATACAGTTGCTTGTCTTGTTGTTTAAGCTTGTTACCCAACGCCAAAAATGCAGTTTGTTCGCCGGGCGTTAAGGATAAGGTCGGCATTTTGGCAATAATGGCGTCGACTGTTTTTGACAATTCCTGGGCGCTATTGGCAATACGTTGCGCATATTTGCGCCGTTCGCTATCCAACTCCGTTTCTGTCATGAAACGCTCCTGCATCAGGTTATCCATTCTATCCATCAAATCCCGCAATTCCGCATCATGAATGCTATGCAATGCAGGAACTCCGGTTTCACTTTGCCCGACGACAGATAACGGTTGCTGAGGGGGATGGGAACAGGCTGTTAACATTAACAGCAAGGCCAGAAAGTTCTTTTTCATAATGTTAACACTCACAGTTTTTAGTTTAGTTTAACGTAAAAATCGTTAATCTATTCATGGAAGGTATACCTATAACATTACAAATTACAGGTTTTCATAAATGTAATTTCAAAATTAAAAAAGCGACAAATCGATTCAAAACATAGCCAATTTTAGCCTTATTAATGTCAGAAACCTGCGGAATTTGCAAAAACCTTTGTCACCGAGTTGATGAAAACAGGTTAATTTGAAAAACTGAACTCAATACAAATACCTAGATTTGAGGGCGACAAACCACGATCATGGCTGACCTGTAAAATTGATGCCATCACGTTTAGTAGACTCATTATCTCGTTGCTGTCGTTAATCTCGGTTTATCAGCAAAATCCACCTGGATTTCTTCCGCCTGATTGTGATCAATCGGGCTCGCCAGAGCAAAAAATTTTCTTGGTACGGTCAAAGGCGGGCGTTTCTGCAGCAGTCTTGGTTTTAATCGGTAGGGATGTCTTCAGCACGGAGAGAAGCACTTGCTCGTGCTCAATAAATTTGAGAGGTTTCGCCAGAAAACCATTCATGCCAAACTCAAGACAATGCCGTCTATCCTCGTCGAAGGCGTTGGCAGTAAGAGCAAAATTGGATGATGGGACAGGTCATGGTCACGTTCGAACTCGCGAATACAGATGGTTGCCTCAAAGCCATCCATGTTGGGCATCCTTAGATCCATCAGGATATCGTCAAATGCTCTACGCTGCGAACAGCCTCGACCGCTTGGAGACCATCTTCGACAAACGTGGCCGTAAGACCAATCTTACCAAGTGCAGTCTTTGCAACCAGACGGTTGATTGGGGAGTCCTCTGCGACAAGGACACGAGCGGTTAGTTGGTCACCGGCAATTTTTCTGAGACTATCACCGAGTACGGGTTGGCGTTTAACCGCATCAGCAGTCTGCCGGACCTTGATACTGAACCAGAAACTGGAGCCTTTACCAACGGTTGATTCGACGCCGGCATCCCCGTCCATTAGTTGGCCATTGCAGCAACTCCGGCAACAAGCAACCTTATAAACTGCCTGTTACTGTATCGTTCGACAATAAAAAACCCGCCAAGTCTAGTGACCTGCAGGTTTATGTACTTCGTTGTATCTATTTTAATTCATGCGGGCTCTATCACAAAAGACTCTGAAAGCCCCATTAATAAAGGATTCAATTAATTTAAAATTTACCAGTTACTGTAAATGTTACTGCATTTTATCGGCGCGCCTCTGCTTTTTTTGATATTGTCACTAACAAATAGGGCAATGACACTTTTTTATAAACTTCTCCGCAACGCTTGCCGATTTTCAGGCACAAAAAATGCCGGAATTAACCGACCGTGATTGATTACTTTTGTTTTTAAGGCTTGGACTGATAAGAGACTTTTCCATCTGCCATTGGGCATTTAAAAATATCAGCATGAACTGGCGATATAATAATAACGTAAAAAAGAAACAAAACTTTCATTTCAAGTCTCAATTCGAACCTAGGCTGCCTTTATTATTAGAAGTTTTTTTAGCAAAAATAAATAGTGATGATTTATCTTTTCTTCGATTGAAGGATAGCAAACCTAATCCACTGGCAAATAGCCGGATTGCTGCTGGCAAGGGAATGGCGGCAACATTAAGTGTCAACAATTGGGAAAAACCATTCGAATCTATCGCAATTATCTGACCGATATTATTGATACTAAATACTTCTGTTAGATAAGCACCACCTGACAAGGCGGCTAAGTTATTCAAATCAATTGCAGTGTTGGAACCGGTTTGCCACAAGGATGCGTGCCTTTAGAGGTTGCCGCTTGTATAGCCCATGCCCACAATCTGACCAGTGGCGTTAATTGCATTAGCATAACCGTGAGCCCCTCCCAGTGTACCCAAGTCAATTGCTATCTTAGAACCGGCTTGCATGTTCGCCGGTGTCGCCGCTGTTATAGTGCATATTCTGGCCCAACCCCCCATTTAATCAACGCTACCCCCTGCTCATGTCTTAAAAAAATCGGCATTATCTAGCCTTAATTTTTTTCATTGACTGTCTTTATCGATAATTATTGGCGGATTAGTTGAATACTGGTTATTTGGCGAGTCATTGCTACATCTGCGGCTGATTTTTTTTCTAAACCAGATCCAAAAGTTGGCGTTACCCCTCCCCTAAAATCAAGTTGGTATTCGAAAAGTAATA